>JBJHCD010000490.1:0-5164 GCA_050485845.1 Pirellulaceae bacterium
GTTCCGCAGCGACCCGCTCACTCGGCGAGGAGCTCGGCGACCACATGGTCCACGCAGCGGGTCAGGGCGGCGACGTCGTCGGGCTCGATGGCCGGGAAGAGGGCGACGCGCAGCTGGTTGCGGCCGAGCTTGCGGTAGCTGTCCACGTCGACGATGTCGTTGGCCCGCAGCACGCCGGCGACGGTGGGGGCGTCCACGTCGTCGGTCAGGTCGATGGTGGCCACGACCTGGGACCGCAGGGTCGGGTCGGTGACGTAGGGAGACGCGTGGGCGCTGGCCTCTGCCCATTCGTAGATGGTCTCGGCGCTACGGGCACAGCGCCCCGCCGCCCAGTGCAGGCCGCCGTTCTGGTTGACCCACTCGGCCTGCTGCACGGCCAGGAACACCGTGGCCAGCGCCGGGGTGTTGTAGGTCTGGTCCTTGCGGGAGTTCTCGAGGGCGATGCCGAGATCGAGGCTGGCGGGAGCCCAGCGGTCGCTGGCCGCGATCCGTTCGATCCGCTCGATCGCAGCCGGTGAGCAGGCTGCGAGCCACAGGCCGCCGTCGGACGCCAGGCACTTCTGGGGCGCGAAGTAGTAGACGTCGGTCGCCGAGGGGTCGAAGCGGAGGCCGCCCGCCGCAGACGTGGCGTCGACGAGCACGAGGGCTCCTGCGTCGGCGCCGTCGGGCCGTGTGGGCGTGACCGCGACACCCGTCGAGGTCTCGTTGTGGGTGAGGCAGTAGGAGTCGACCCCCTCCACAGCGGCCAACCTCGGCGCGCTGCCGGGGTCCGACCTGGCCACTGAGGGCTCGCCGAGGTGGGGAGCGGAGCGGGCGACCTCGGCGAACTTGCCGGAGAACTCGCCGAAGACGAGGTGGTGGCTGCGCTCGTCGATCACGCCGAAGGACAGCGCGTCCCAGAAGGCGGTCGTGCCGCCGTTGCCGAGCAGCACCTCGTAGCCGTCGGGAAGGGTGAGCATCTCGGTCATCGCGTCGCGCAGGCGGGCGACCATGAAGCGCACGGTGGCCTGCCGGTGGGATGTGCCCAGGTAGGTGTGGGCCTCTGCGGCGAGGGCGGCGACCGACTCGGGTCGCACCTTCGACGGGCCGCAGCCGAACCGGCCGTCGGAGGGCAGGAGTGCATCGGGGATGCGGATGTCGGGTAGGGAGGCGCTCATCGCGTGCCACTATCGCGGCCGACCCCCGGCAGGGGAAATCCCTTCCCCCAGGAGACGACCATGCCCGAGCCCACCACCGCCCGCCGCGTGTCCCGCCGCATCGCAGCCATCACCCCTTCGGCCACGACCACTCGGGGTGCCAAACGTTCCGCGACCCGCGTGGCGACATGGACCGCGCTTCGCCAGTCGTGCTCCATCGCCAGATGTTCCAGATGCTGCTCGATCGCCGCCACCGGCAGAATAACACCTTGTAATTCGCCCGACTCCATCCGTTGACGGAATTCGCGACGAGTATGCTGGCGCAATAGAACTTCGCTCATCAGATCCATTCTCCTCCCATGGCTGAACTCCCGAACGGAATGTTACCAGAAAAAGGACTCTCCATCCATCGATTACCCTCGACTACTATCGGCTACCCTCGACTACCACCGACTACCCTCGGCTACCATCGGCTACCATCGACTACCACCGACAAACACGCTTACCGTCTGCCTGTCAGCCCGGCATGGAAGTTCGACGGAGGCCGGAAGGTCACGGAAGTCGTGGGAGCGTTCCTCATTGGTCCGTTCGGACTTGTGCTCGGGGCGTGGCACGAAGGGCGCGAACGGTTACGATTCCTACTGGCCGACGTCTCACTGCCTTCCAGGCCAAGCTACCCTTGGAAGGAGGTCATGTCGTCGCCAGGTTTTTTACACTTCATGTTTATTCCTGCATGCGGCACGAAGGCTCATGGGCAAGCTGAAGGCTCATGGGCAAGCTACGGTCAGGAGAGCGAGCGAGGCAATGACCAAATTGGTGATTTACCCACCCGTCGATGATGCTCGATCAGAAAAGATCCAAGCCGCGGCGGAATCCGTTCGCGTGGTAAACGCGGGCGGGCCGGACCATGCGCTCGCGGAAATCCGGGACGCCGATGCCTTCTTCGGCAAGTTAACCCCGCAACTTCTGCAACAGGCCACTCGACTGCGCTGGGTTCAGTCTCCCACGGCGAGTCTCGAGCATTACGTGTTTCCCGAATTGATCGACCACCCGCTGACGCTGACTAACATGCGGGGCATTTTTTCCGATGTAATCGCCGATCAAGTGATGGGGTATGTCCTCTGCTTTGCTCGAAATCTTCACATCTACATCCGAAACCAGCAGACGGCAAACTGGGCCCCCGAGGGGGGCGAAGCGGCTCGAGTTGCTTTTACTTCGGGGCCGGGAGAGGTCTCGGAGATTGATCGCCGGCATCAGCACCTTTCCGATCAAACTCTGGGAATCTTCGGCCTGGGGGCCATCGGCTCGGAGATCGCTCGGCGAGCTGCCGCGTTCGGCATGCGGGTCGTGGCGGTCGATCCTCGGGCATCGAAGTCCGAGTTGGTGGAATGTGTCTGGCGTCCGACGCAACTGGGCGAACTGCTGGAGGCGAGCGATTATGTCGTGATCGCGGCCCCGCACACACCGGCGACCGAAGGAGCGTTCCGACGTTCCGAATTCGAACGGATGAAACGGTCCGCCCATCTGATCAATATCGGGCGAGGGGCGATCGTGTCACTCGACGATCTAGTCGCCGCGCTGCAGTCCGGGGAGATCGCCGGGGCCGCGTTAGACGTGTTCGAACAGGAACCGCTCCCGCCGGAGCATCCACTGTGGAAATTCCCCCAGGTCATTCTGACGCCCCACATCGCCGGCTACTCTCCCCGGATCGCGGCTCGGCATCTCGAAGTCCTCCTGGACAACATCCGCCGCTTCGCCGCCGGAGAGCCGCTACGGAACGTGGTGAAGAAGGAGGAGTGGTTTTGAGAGGTCCTGACAGTACTCCGAATTGACGGCCGCATCCCGCGAGTTCGGGCCGTTCTGAGGGGTGACGTTTGGCACTCGAAGTCACTCATCCGATGCCCGGCGTGACCGCTCGTACTCCATCCGCTTGTCGCGGAGGAACCGAGCCAGTTGTTCGGCATCGTCCGTTCCGACTCGTAGTACGCCGTCACGGAGAGTCAGCACGACACAGTCCCAACCCCAGAGATTCCAGACCCAGCCTCCACGCAAACTCAGGTGAATTCCCCATCCATCCGCCAGGGTTGTCTTTCCCGTCTCCACTCGCACGAGCTGGTCATAGTGAACCGAGCGGCGGAACAGGGGGAGAGGGCCGAATTGAATCGCCAGCCGATCCCCCTCGTCCGCCACCGTCAAGTGCCGGAAGGAGGCGGCGAGGATCAGCATCAAGGTCCCGATCACGGGGAACAGAAACCGGATGGGAGGGACCTCGTGCGCGGTACCGGCCGTGATGAAAAAAACCAGAGACAAGGCAACGAGAAGGAGGTAAATCGGGGCCTTCTGCGTATGCCGATAGGACGCTTGTTCGCCTGCCATGAGCCACCTCGAAGCACTCCCCGCCATGGCGGCTCACAGGCGAGCCCCCGGTGACGGTCGACGCCGAACAACAGAAGAGCGACTTTCTCCCGCTAACCCTTGGGATGGACCAGCACCTTGGCCGATTCAATGGCTTCGCGGCTGATTGGCCGATCATTGGCTCCGGTCCGAACCGATCCGATCTTGAAGACCACTTCCCGGCTGGCCTCGTCAGCCGTCTCGCCGAAGACGGTATAGCTGTTGTCCAAAGTCGAAACCCGTCCCAGGCAAAGGAAAAACTGGGAGCCGGCGGAATTGGGATCACTGGTGCGTGCCATCGAAAGGGTGCCGGGCAGGTGAGGCCGATCGTTGAATTCAGCCGGGATCTGATAACCGGGGCCCCCCGTACCCGTCCCCTGGGGGCAGCCCGCCTGAATCACAAAGTCCTTAATGACGCGGTGAAAAAGAATGCCGTCATAAAAACCGATTTTGGTCAGGCCGATGATATTGCGACAGTGGCCCGGCGCGTCATCGGGAAACAGGTCGAGCGTAATCGGTCCCTGCGTTGTTTGAAACTCGATCTGATACCGATTCTGCTCGAAATCCACATCGGCAAGGGCTGCCTCGACTTCCGCTTTCCGGTTCTTTGTCACCCGTGATGGTCCTTATAAGTCCATGAATTTGTAAGGCGGTCGATCTGTACTATCGACCTGTACTGTCGAACTGGCTGTACTGTCGAACTGGCTGTACTGTCGAACTGGCTGTACTGTCGAACTGTAGGGCGGTTCCATCGGTCCCTCCGTCGGTGACCGGAACACGACCCCACACAGCTTACCAGAACAACCGCCCATTCAAACCGGGGCCCATCTGTCCCCGAGCCACTTGGAACGCGATAATCGCAAAAGCGCCGCGATGGCGAAGGACTTTTTGACTTGGGAGAAAAGATTGATGAGATTTGCGATGCGGCTCGGTTGCCTGGGATTGTGTCTGAGTGCGGTACTGATGGTGTTGCCCGGCGCGACGGCGGACGACTGGCCGCAGTGGATGGGTCCGGGCCGGGATGGAATCTGGAGGGAGTCCGGCATTATTCGGCAGTTTCCCGCGGATGGGCCCAAGGTCCGTTGGCGAGTTCCGATAGAAGGAGGCTACGCGGGACCGGCCGTGGTGGATGGCCGGGTGTACGTCATGGACTACCAAGCTCCGGGTGATCGGACTCCGGATCCCGGGCGCCGCAATGAACTGCGAGGATTCGAACGAGTACTCTGCTTCGACGCCGCTCATGGCGCGCTGCTGTGGAAGCATCAATATCCCTGTGATTACAAGATCTCCTATCCGGCGGGCCCTCGAGCCACGCCGCTGGTCCATGAAGGCAAGGTCTATACGCTCGGCTCCGAAGGGGACCTCCGTTGCCTATCGGCCGAAGACGGCAAACTGCTTTGGTCGCGAGAATTCAAGAAGGATTACGATATCAGCACGCCCATCTGGGGATTTACCGGGCATCCGCTGATTGATGGCGACAAGCTGTTCTGCCTGGTGGGAGGACCGGGTAGCGTGGTGGTCGCCTTTCACAAGGATACGGGAAAGGAGATCTGGAAGGGACTTTCGGCTCAAGAGCCGGGATACAGCCCGCCCACGCTGATCGAAACGGCCGCCGGGAAGCAGTTGGTCCAATG
>JBJHCD010000491.1:0-5164 GCA_050485845.1 Pirellulaceae bacterium
GACGAGCACACCGCCTGGGCACACCGCACCACCCTCGCCGCTTGACACCTACGACCGTGGGATATCTAGCGCCGACCCGGGACATCACCCCAGGTCACCTGACCCCTCCACGCTCAACCATCGGCGGGCGACTCCCGCTGCTCACAATTTTCGTCCGGTGGGCGGCGCTGGACATGATTGATGCAGGCATTGGTCACGGCCCGGAACAGCAACTTGGTTCCGTCGCGAATGAGGTCGTAACGATCCGAGTGGGCCAACAGGCGACGGTAGCAGTCGTGAACGATATCCTCCGCGTCCGGCTGGTTTCCCACCAGGGTCACTGCGTAACCGAGTGCTCGCCGCGATGTTTCCGACACCCACGCATCAAGTTGTTCGGCGGATGGGGGTATCGAAGTCATTTCCTATTCAGACTACCACGGGTTCGGCGCCCCCCTCTTTCGCGGATTCGGAGGTGAACTTCGCCAGTCAGAAAGATCAACACGGTGGCGGGTCCATTGTTACAGACGATTTTGTTCGGGAGGAGCAAAATCGCGAAAAAAAGGGAGATTCAGCGTAGTGAGTGATGAGAATGGCGATACAGGGGAGACCCCCGAGCAATGAATCCCTGGATTCGACAATTCTCATGAAAACTCATGAAAACTCATTGTCTCACGAGGCCCATATCCAAATCGCTGAAAAACTCGGCTACTTTGGCGGTGAAGCCTGGAAGAGCGATTCCTCCATCAATCGGATCCACCTGGCCCAAGACCACGACTTCGGTCGGCGAGGTGTAAACGGCGACAGTACGCTGGTTGCAATCGACCATCCACGCTACCTGAACTCCCTGAAGAAAATACTCCAGCCGCTTCCTGGCCATTTCGGATTTCGTATTGCCGGGACTGAGCACCTCGACCACCAGATTGGGGACGATCGCCGGAAAGGGTTCGTTGGGTAGCCTGCCACCGGGAAGGCGGTCAACGGACACGTATGCCACATCGGGTCCCCGAACCGAGGAAATCAACTGGAAGAATCCATCGGGCCCAGAGACCAAACCCAGACGCCGTCGCGAGACGAAATTACCGAGAATTCGAGCGATGGTGATGGCCACCACGGACGCTTCGTATCCCATCGCTTTCTCCACCAGGCATCCATCGACCAACTCACACAGCCCCTCTCGGCGTTCTTCGTTGACTTGCAACAAATCGCCGAGAGTCGCGCTCCCCGGGGGCGGCTGTGCACGAACCCGCTCCGGAGCGATTCCCCCCAGTTCAACCAGTCGTTCCTCAAGCGTCGTGGCAATGGCGAAATTCGACTTCATGGCAACTTTCGGAAACTCCAAATTCAACCCAAGCGAGGTGAGGGGTGTCGCCTGACCGCTGCTCCCAAGCAGTCACTCCCCGCAACAGTCACTCCCCGATGCGTCGGCGGGTGAGCAAAAAATATTCCGCCGGCGACAGCAACGTCGCTACCTGATTATCCGCCCCCGCCGTTTTAGGTTCAAGCCTCGCTCTCGGGCGTCATTGGGGGGAGCACCGGAAGCCGTCACCTTGCGTGAAACCGAAAGTGTGCAACTGCAAAGCCAGCACATTCGGAGGAGGAGCCGGCGTGATCCTCGCTCACTCGGCGCTGTCTTTCGGATTCATTAATTGGCGGAGGATATCGAGATTGATGTCGTCACTCACAAACGGGAGCAGGTGCACGCGCTGGATGAGCAGAGGCGTACCGTCGTCGGCCCGAGCGATGGCGGGCGGGAAGTGGCCGTACACGTCATGATGGTTGTGCATTGCCAGTGCAATCTGTTTCAGGTTATTGCTGGAGGCCATCTGGCGGGCTGCCTGCCGTGCCGCCTGTACGGCCGGCAAGAGCAAGCCGACCATCACCGGCGGGGCCGCTAGCTCCATGCTCGTGCGGATCACGACCGCGTTTCCCGTGCGGGGTGGTTGAATGCGACGCTCGAAGGAATCCAACATCCGCCGCGCATATCCGAACATGGCCTCCTGCACGGGATCGCCACCATCCTCGCAGCCCTAGCGGAACAAGAGGGGGGCGAAGTGGTAGAGGTCACTTTTCCAAACTCGAAAATCATGCCCTCCCCCGGGATGAATGTGCCAACGGTGGGGAATGTCTTGTTCTTCCAGCGAATCGTGGAAGCGCTCACTGATTCGCAGCAGACTATCGCGATCGCCACATGAGACCCACAGCAATTTCAATTGACGAGCCGCGTCGGCTTTGTCGCGCAGTAAGTCACTGGCCGGCCGAGTATTCGGGGCGGAAGAAAAACCGCCGACCCAGCCGAATTTTTCGAGATGACTGAGGCCGAAGTTCAGTGACTGGCCACCCCCCATGGAAAGGCCCGCCAAGGCGCGGGACTCGCGGTCGGACTGGACCGAATAGTGTTCCTCGATAAACGGAATCAAATCCTGCAGCAGATCCTGCTCGAACGCCGCAAAAGCGGGCGATTGTCTCGGAATGGGATCGCGAGCCGTGATGTCCTGGGCCGCTCGGCCATTGGGCAACACGACAATCATCGGCACCACCTTCTCGTCGGCATGCAGATTGTCCAAGATCGCCTGAGCCGCTCCGCCACGGGCCCATTCATGCTCGTCCCCTCCGATCCCATGGAGCAGATAGAGCACCGGGTATTGCTGGTCCTCGCTATAGCCTGGGGGCGTGTAGACCTGAACGGGCCGTTTGATGCCGACGGTGGCCGAGTCGTATTCGACCCGCTCCAGCTTGCCGCGGTCGATGTCGTCACGCGGGACGTCGAAACCACGAGGGGGCGGAGTGAGCTGAGTTGGAGGAGCATCCCTTCCCGGCTCTGGCTCCTCTTGTGACAGGGCCAAGCCGGCCAAACAGACGATAGTCAACAATCCGATCGGCAATCGACAAGACATGGTATTCCTCTTCGCAAGTAGCCACTTCGATGTCAGAACGACGGGGGACGAGATCGACTTGCCGGCGACGACGGGAGAACAAGTCAGGCGAAAGTTGGCCCAAAAAGACTTCAGCCCCGGACGACGCAATCGGCAACGTCCCCCCCATGATGCATGAAGTTGACTTCGACCGCTAGATCGCCAGGTCGCGAAATCGTCACTTTGGTCGATGTCAAGGCATGGCTTGTCCATGGGGTGACAATCGGCAGGCGACCAACCTATACTTGTCGGCCATGGCCGAGTTAAAGGAAAAATGAATCGACGTTTTTGATCCGATGTTTCTTGTCCGAAATGTCACCGTCTGAAATGTCACCGTCTGAAGTGTCACCGTCTGAAGTGTCACTGTCTGAAGTTTCTTCGTGGATGAACCAAGGAGGTCGTCTTCATGTCGTCGCATGCGTTTGTGGAAAAATGCGAGAAGTTGGATGCTCGATCTCGCCATCTCCTTCATACCTATACCATTATCGGCGCTCGACTGACTCGCACGAATGGCCTGTCTCTTCTGAATCACACCGGTTGGGCACAGCTGTTTGGGGCCCCCATCACGCGGCAGGAACTGGACGGGTTGCTCCAAGGTCTGCTCCGAAAGGAATTCCTCGAATACGGGAGCTATGGATCTGCCCAGGTCGTTCCCGAACTGGAGGACATGATCATTCAGGACTCGATTCGGCAAGCGACCTTCGACCTGCTCCATGATGCCTGCGAACAATGGAAGAGCGGTCGGGGAGGCCTGGACCATGATGGCATTGTAAATCTCCGAGTCGCATTCTACAGCGGTAACGTGACGCATGTCAGCAAGGCGCTTCGCGGCCGAAGTCTGGGAGAGGTAATCACCCTCCTGAACCCCTTCTCGCCGGACATTTTCGAGGGACTCGATCCCGCCATGCAAGAGCTGTACGTGGTCGATCAGCTACCGGAAATCATCAACAATCCCCATGGATCCAAGAAACGACTAAGCGTTCTCGAGCAATGGATGAACCAGCAGTCCATTGCGGAACACCCAGGGCTTGGCAGTGTGATGCTGGACCTTGCCATCGCTCGAGGAGACCTGGCGACGATCGATCGGATGCAAGAGACGGTGGGAACGGGAGTTCCCGAGCTGGCGGGCTGCCGAGCTTTCCTGCTCGGGGACTTCAGCGAGGCGACCACGCACCTCCGAAAGGCTTTTTCCGAGTCGGGCAAGAAGAGCACGAAAAACACTAAGAACGCCAAGAGCGCCAAGAACTCCTGGAGCAGCATTTCCCATCTGCCGGCCGTTTTTTACTTGCTGCTGCTACTGAAGGATGGCTCGACCATCGCACAGGTCGAAGCCGGGTCGGTCATCCGAGCGGCCAGTCAAGTCAAGTCGGGTCGGTATCGGTCGCTGATTGATTTGCTGAATGCTTCCCTTGAGTTTCGAAAGTCATCGGCCAACGCCAAGAAGTTCGCTCAACTCCTCGGCCGGCAATCCCCGGCTCCACTCCCCACCCTGTTTTCCAGATATCTTCGTCACTGGCTTCTGTCCGAGCTGGATGGGGCGGCACCCCAGGGCGATCTCGAGTCCGCCGCGGCCATCTTGGAACGGGGCGGGTTCGACTGGTTCGCGGCCGAAGCTTATGCCCTGGCCGCGGCCACGAACGAGAACGTTGCGGACCGGAAGGCGACTGCTGGAAAAGCGACTGCTGGGAAATCGACTACCCAGAATGCGACGGATAAGTTGGCCTCCAAGGCCGAGGCACTTCATGCTCGGCACGGTACCGCCGGCCTGGTGGACTTTATCAAGGTCGAGCCGGTTTGGAAGCAGGCCCTGAACGCCATGGCACAGCTGGCCGATAAGAGGCCGGCCCCCACGGCCGCGCCAGGGGAAGATATCCGGACGGACCGTCTGATTTGGGAGATCAACACGGAATACGGGGGCTTGAGTCTCGAAGCCTTTCATCAGCAACGGAAGGGAAATGCCTGGTCCAAGGGGAGAAAGATCGGCCGCCATCGGCTTTATGAACTATACAAGTCGCCCGAGTTTGCGTTTTTCACGGACCAGGACCGGGCAATCTGCCAGGCGCTCGAGATGGATGTGAGCCGCAACTATTACGGATATACGGAAACGTCTTATCACTTTGACCTTTTGAAAGCTGCTCGGGCACTCATCGGCCATCCCTGCGTGTTCAAAGAAGGAAAACGAGAGTCCCCGCTGGAAATTGTCGAGCAAGAGCCGAAGTTGATCGTCGTTCAAGGTTCCGATGATCAAATCGAGCTGTCTCTCGATCCCTCAC
>JBJHCD010000492.1:0-5158 GCA_050485845.1 Pirellulaceae bacterium
ATCAACGCCCCGCCGCACAGTAGCAGGGTCTGCATCAGGTCCGTGATCACTACCGCTCGTAACCCCCCCAGCGTGGTGTAAATGATCGAAACGGTCCCGGTGACCAAGACCACCACGGGAATCCAGCGAGGACCGAGGCCCATCATGACAACCATCGCCTTCGCGGCCAGATAGACCAACAGCGTCATCCAGACCAGACGCAGGAGGAGGAACATCGTGGCCCCCAGGATCCGGATCCCCAATCCCAGCCGGACTTCCAGCAACTCATAAGCGCTGGTGACGCGCTGCCGCATGTAATGTGGAAGCAGCCAGACGGCCACGACCACAAAGACCAGCGGCATGGCCAGTTGTCCCACAAGATTGACCGGCCCTTTCCCCGCCGCCTCGCCCGGCATCGAGAGATACGAAATGGTGCTCAGCAGCGTCGCGAATAGTGAGACCCCGATCAGAATCGGGTTCATGTTCCCGCTACCCACAAAGTACTCTTGGGTCGACGATTGCTGGCGACTGAAATAGACGCCCAGAGCGATCGTCGAACCGGCGTACAGCACCAGCAAGGCCCAGTCCAACGGCTGAAGCCCCATACGCTCCGAAGCGACACGGGGTTGGGAGGGGAGTGGCGGATCTGCCTCGGCCCGTGATGACTCAGCGGCGGCATCCTCCGCCAGCACGGAAGCCATCCTGCCCTCCCCTCCGACCAGAACAACTGTCACGGCGAGCGTGACAGGAAGCAGGAAGACCGAGCTGAGGGGACGAAGGCGAGGAGAGGGGAAACGGTTAGTCATCGGTGACGGTCTTGTGATGGTCTAGTCGGAGCCCGGTTCGGGCGATTCCGAGAACAGCGTCCAGGTGGTTTTTGACTCGGAGGGCCCCTCCGTCGTCGGCGTAATCTCCGCCACCGCGCTGCTCTCGGGCGCCGATGAAATATCCGGCCAAGTACAGCCTGGACGGAGCCGAACGAAGTACGTTTCCTTCTTCCGCTCCACCTGTAGGAACTTCGATTGGCCTTGGCATAACAGATTCAGCTGCCGGTAACCATAGACCTGAGGACGAAATTCCGGATCGATTTTCCTCAGCGCGCCGCCGATCGCCGAGAGATCAACCCACTGATTGCCGATATCCAGTTCCGCGAAAGCGGCCGCCAAGAGGGGAATCGGGTCGAGCTTTCCCGGGGAACCTGAAGGATTGGCCGGTGCCGGGCGAGTCGAAGTTTCCTGACTGGCCGCGGGCAGAATCACGAACTCGTCGCAGGCAACCATCAGGACTTCCGGCGTCTTCGCTGCTCCAATCCCCATGACGAAACAGCCCTGCTCGCGTAGCCGAATGGCCAGGCGAGTGAAATCGGAATCGCTGGAACCAAGGCAGAATCCCTGGACGATGCCCGAATGGAGGATATCCATCGCATCGACGATGATCGCACAATCCGTGGCGTTTTTTCCCGCCGTATGGTGAAACTGCTGAACCGGCTGGAAAGCCAGTTTTTGGAGAGGCTGCTTCCAGCCAGCCATGTTCGACTTCGTCCAATCTCCGTAAATCCGCCGAATCACGACCTGCCCGTGGCGAGACGCCTCCGCGAACATCACCCCCAGTTCCCTGGGAGAGCAATTCTCGCCATCCACCAGCATGGCGATCTTCCGACGTGCGGGATTCGGTGCCGGGACCATGAGGCGCTCCATCACACTCGAAACCTATTCGAAATCCATGGGGAACTTACTCGGAACGTTGTGGGAAGGTTCTCCGAAGGTTTTCGGGACGTCTTCAGACCTTTACGGAACCTTCAGCTGACAAGTTGCTGGACGGCTCGTCCTCAAGATCGGGAATGCAAAGGAAAAAGGATGCCCCCTCTCCCCATCTACTCTCGGCCCAAGCGTGACCTCCCATCCGCTTCATCGCTCGACCCACGATCGCCAGCCCCACGCCGGTTCCGGGAAAGTCTTCCGACCGCTGCAGCCGCTGAAAGATCTGGAAGATTCGATCATGATACTCCATTTCGAAACCAATCCCGTTGTCGCGGACCATGATCGTCCACGAATCCTCATTCCGCCAAGCTCGGACTTCGACCTTCGGCTGAGGTCGGTCATGCGTGAATTTGACCGCATTATCCAACAGATTCCGTAGCGCCAGGGTCAGCCCCTGTGGATCGGCTCGAAGACTGCCGGCCGGAATCGAGAGGTCGAACGATCCTCCCCGAGAGGCCAAAGCCTCGGCGTGCGAGCGGGTCACCTCCTGAATGAACGGCAAAAGCTCGATGTCTTGCGATGTTTTCGGTTGGTTTTCGAGCCGCGAGTAGGCAAGGAGATCATCAATCAACTGATTCATCTCCCTCGCCAGATTGTGGATATGTTCCAGAAACATCCGTGGCTCCTCGGGAAGAGCCTCCGCATGCTCGGCCAGCAGCAACTGGCTGTAGCCGTTGATTCCTCGCAGGGGGGCTTTCAAGTCGTGAGACACGGTATAGGTGAATGTCTCCAGTTCATGATTCTTCCCGTCCAGTTCGGCGGTGCGATCGCTCACGCGACGTTCCAACTGCTCGTTCAACTGCCGCAACTCCAACTCCGCCCGCTCCCGCTCCGTCACGTCCAGAACCACGGCGTCCCAGGAAACACATCCGTTCTCCTCGCGCACGAATCGCGCCGCTGCTTGAACCCACTTCAATCGACCCGAGGGTGTGGTCACGCGCCAGATCCCCTGCCACTGTTCATGAGTCCGGGAGGACAGGGCGATCGATTCCCGCAATCTCGGGAGATCATCCGGATGGACGAGATTCCACAGCACCCGCACATCCCGCTCCACCGCCTCCGGTTCCACTTCCCATAGTTCCCGACAACCGGGACTCATGTACGTGACGGAATCCTGGTCGTCGGCATGCAGGACATAACGGAAAATCGCCCCAGGGAGGTTGGCCGCCATGTTCCTCAGGCGGACTTCACTTTCATACAAGGCCAGCTCAGCCTGCCTCCGCTGCTCGTTCTCCCGCTCCCATTGAAGCAAGTACTGTCGAAGGATCCCGTACAGCAGGCCAGCCGTTACCACAACAAAGAGGAACCCTTTGTAAGTTTGGATACGTCCGAGAGTGGGGCCGTCAGCGATGAACAGGACGAGCGCGTAGTCCGACAGTAGGATCCAAATACCGGCCACGAGCACGTAGAGTATCGCCATTCGGATCGGCAGTCGGTCGGAAAGTGCGATCATACAGACCCTTCGGTGATTGCCGTGAATGGACGACCTTCCGCTTGACGCGCCGCGTCAACTCGCGCCGGCAGCCTTCCTCATGCCGCCGGTCATTCGGTCGCCGGTCATTATGCCGCCGGCCCGAGGAAACTCGACCTCCAACCCGCTTCGCAAGGCTGTTCGCCCCCGTGCCCGCCCCCATTGCCCGCCGGACTACAGCAGCATGACGACTCCCCGCACGGTGCGCAGTCGAGCGTACACCAGTAGCACCTGTTCGGCCGCCGTCAGATAGGGCTCGATCGTGACCGAGACATGGCGGCCATTTGGAGTCTCCCGCGTGCGAAACGGAGGGTCCTCATCCTCATGGATGGCGTCCCGTACCGTTGCCACGACTCGAGCGACAAAGCCTGGATCGTTCTCCCCAATCACCTTGAACATCACGCAGGTGGGGAAATCATGAGTCTGTCGCAACAATTCCAATGACTCTTGTCGGTGAGCCACACATCACCTCCTACTCAATGACCGGTCGAACACACTTGGTATTCTACCCCGGTTCGGTCCCCGTGTGGCGACGAATTCCCCGGCGGGACTCCCCCTTTTCATCCCGTCCCTGGTTCGGTTATCACAAAGGGGGGTGTGGCGGGGCCGTCACGCTCCACCATCGTGGGAGTGATAACTCGACCAAAAAGGGAGAGGGGCATGCGAGTACTGCTGGCGTTTCGCGCGTTTTTTCAGGCGTTATGGAGTGCGACGACGGCGGAACGGATTGAGCAGGCGATGCGACAAGAGTCCCTTCCCGCTCCAAAAGCATCCGTCGAGCCCGATTCGAAGGCCGTCCCCGTTTCCGGGGAGCCGTCGAGGCCCCCCGTGAAATCTCCTCCGCCCTCCCCCCGTAGCGAGGCATTGACGCTGTTGGCCGCGCTCCAAAGGGAAGCTCGATTCGTGGACCTCGTCAAAGAACCGCTCGACCAGTACGAAGATGCACAGATTGGGGCGGCCGCCCGCGAGGTGCTTCGAGATTGTCATGTCGTTTTGGAACGGATGTTCGCACTCCAACCTCTCTCCGCCGATTCCGAGGGGAGCGAGGTGGAAGTCCCTCCCGGCTATCCCCCCCTCCAATTTCGGCTTTCGGGAAACGTGACCGGCGATCCTCCTTACCGGGGCAAGCTAGTCCACCCCGGCTGGGTTGCCACGAAATGCGATCTTCCCGAATGGACAGGGGATCACTCCTCCTCTCAAGTGGTCGCGCCGCAGGAAGTGGAGTTAAGTGCCTGACCCCGGCGATGGAGTCCTCGTGATGTCGTTTGATGATGTCGTTTGATTTTGATGGGAAGCGGTCGGGTGCGGGGCGTGGGCTCGCCGAAAAGCCCCTTTAGGGTTCGGGACTCCCACTGGGCGTCAGCCAGGCAAGTGGTGGAAATTTCTGCGAAGGAGAATGGGCATGGCGGCGCGATTTGTTGTCGGTATCGATCTCGGAACCACCAACAGTGTGCTGGCGTATGCCGACTTGTCCGAGGAATCTCCGCAAATCGAGTTGCTGGGAATTCCACAAGTCGTCGCCCCGGCAACGACCGAAGTCGCCTTCGGACTCCCTTCCTTCGTCTACCTCCCCACGGAGGCGGAACGATCAGGAGGCGGCTTTCGGCTCCCCTGGCGGGAGAGCCCGACCGTGGTCGTGGGTGAGTACGCGCGGAAGCAGTCGGCCGAGCATCCGGAACGCACCGTCGCGGCCGCGAAATCGTGGTTGTGTCAGAGTCGAGCGGACCGGCAGCGCCCCATTCTCCCCTGGGGGGCTCCCGACGAGATTCCCCGCATCTCCCCCGTGATGGCCGCGCAGCACTACCTGGAACACCTGCTGTCGGCTTGGGAAGCCGCGTTTCCCGAGCATCCGCTACGCGAACAACAAGTGGTTCTGACCGTTCCCGCTTCATTCGACCCGGTCGCTCGCGAACTGACCCGAGAAGCCGCCCTCGCGGCAGGTCTTCCC
>JBJHCD010000493.1:0-5157 GCA_050485845.1 Pirellulaceae bacterium
CTTCTCAAGCATTCAAGCATTCAAGCATTCAAGCTTTTCATTCCGCCATTTCATTCCGCCGCTTCCGCTGGCTCGACCGCCTGCACTTCCAGGACCACGGAATGGCTGGATTGCACCTCTTGCTCTTGATAGTGGCTGGTGGCCGTGGCGGTCAAGCGACCGAGTCGTCCGGGGGTGGCCTCGGCGGCGACCGCGAGTTCCACCTCCACCTGATCGGCCTCGGCGGGAATGGTCGTCTCGGACAGCGTGACACCCGCCGGGAGTTGGGGGAATCGGACCGCAATCGGATGCCGTTCGTCCCCATGCCGCACTGCCGCGATGGTTACCTTTCGTGTCTCGCCCGCAAGGAGCGGTTCGATCGGAGGAATGGACAAAGAAACCGGATCGTGAACGTCCAACAGCAAGTCTGTCCGCTGCACAATCCAGCGACCCTTCAGGTTTCCCCACGCGGTGAACTCGATCGGATAGGATCCCGCGGGCAAATCGGCCGGACCCGACAACGTCACCTCATGCACATCCCCTTCGCTCTTGACTTCAGCTCGTACCCCCTCGGGACCTCGAGTGATTATGGGGGCCAAGCCCTCGGTGAACTCCCCATCCAGCCGCACGGACGAGAGCCGAGCGGTCGCCTTGCCGATCCCCCGGGGATAGAACGTGCGGGGTGTTTCCGAGTTCAATTCGAAAAAGGGAGGAGGCGTGGGTCCCGTGGAGAAAGCAATCTGCTCCCGCTGCCATGGGGGAGGGGAGATCATCATCGGCCATGTCGCTCGGACACTGGCCAGGGGGCTCAGCACGCTCATGGAACGCTGGCCCTGAACGACTGCTTCTCCGACCAGTCGCGCGGGGGCCAACATTCCGGGCGCCGCCGTATGACGCGCGGCCAGCACCAGCCGAGCCTCGTTGGCCTTCTCCGGGATCGTATTCTGAATCCACTCGAAATGAGGCGATGGAGGATCCATCCGCACGGTGATCGGGCCATCGTAGTGATGTCGCTGGCAGGTGACGTCGACCACCCAAGCGCCGATATGCGAATTCAAGGTCGCCTTGAAGGAAACCTCATTCGGGGTCTTGAATCCCAGGGTGAAAGGAACTCGCCGTGCTTCCACTCGGTAAGCGTGCTGTGCTCCTCCTCCACGCAACAAGTCCTCCACCGAGAGACGATAGAGGCCGTCGGCGGGGAAGGCGAAGGCCAGAGTCGGCTCGTCACTCTCTCCCACTGGACTCTCAGCCAACTGCGTCCCCTCGGCATTCCAGATTCGTAGCAGCGGATAGGCGGGCGAACCAATCGAGCGAGCCAACCCTCGGAACTCCAGCCGATCACCGGCCGCCGCCAGGAACTCGAAGTAATCTCGCTTTCCCGGACTCAATATCCCGCTCATTCCCGCCGGAACGCTGACCCGCGTCGCCTCGCCAAGTTCGTGATTCGATCCAGAAGAAGCATACTCGGGCAGGTCGCTCACGATCACGGGAACCGGCGTGGCGGTGGAGCCTCCATCCCGCCGCACGTTCACATGGTGAATGGCGGGGGTCAGAGCGTCCGATTTCACCAAGAGGGAAGCTCCCGGAAAATCCGCGTCGGGAAACTGGACTTCGGTCAGCGCCCCTTGCCGAACTCCCGCCGGGTAGGCGACCGTGGCCGCTGGGAAGTCGCCGATCCGCAGCCGATAACGTCCGCCAGCGGCGTATCGACTGTCTCGCAGTTCCACGTAGTAGGTTCCGGATTCCGGGATCGCCAACGTGTGCCGGCAATCGGCTCCGATCGCCACCAAGTCGTCCTCCATGGCCAACTCGTTCCCATCCGAGTCGAGCACTCGGAGCAGCGGATCGTAGCCAGAACCCAACCGAGCGGCGTAGACGTCGAACGAGACAACCTCCCCTTGCTCGGCGTCGAACCGAAAATAGTCGGACTCCGTCCCGTTGGAAACGCCGTCGATGGCGACGGGAAGTGTCAGGGGCTGAGCGGTCTCGAGTCGGTTGTTGTCGCCGGTTTCCGGGATGGTCGCGAGATCATCGACCATCAGCCAAAGCGTGTCGGTCAACCCTTGCTCGTTGGCCAGAAGAACTCCGCCTACCTGAAGGGGTGTCGTCTCGGCGAGTGTCAGCTTGCACTTCACTCGAGTGCCATCTTCCGCCTGCTCGAGAATCTGTACTTCGGCGGGAAAGCTGGTCCAGAAGCGAAGCGTCCCTTCGAGCTTGGTGCCCGTGAAGACGACTTCGGTCTCCTGGCCCGGCTTCACGGCGGAAGGGTTGGCGGATGTTATGGTCGGCTGACCATGAGCCACCGGTAGGGCTCCGGCCGACAACCAAGTGAAAGCGAGCAAGAACAACGGGCCCGAAACGAGGGACCGTCGCGGAGCAGGCGAAGCCATGAGAGCGTGCATGCAAGTAATCTGCCGAGGAATCGAAGGTGGGAGAAAGCCAAGCTGGTGAGTCGGCCCGCTCATGGGAGAGCGAACGGACCCGGCAGGAAATGACTTTCCCATATTTACGGAGGGACTGCCAACCAAGGGCGACCCATATTGTGAACCATTCCCCGGCACGGGTCAACAAAACCCCTCTTGTTGGCCGCTTGTGGCCGCCCTCCGCTGTTTCGAGAAGGCTTCTCCACTGCAAGGAGTCAATTCCCTGTTAGCTCCTCCACTTCCTCCAACGCCTTGTCGGTGCTGGTCGGATCGACCTGACGGCAGGAGTCGGCGAGGCGTCGAGCGATGTCGTCCATTTCGGATTCCCACTCCTCGCGAGTCAGTTCGGGAGGGACGATTTGTCGGAATTCCGCACAGAGCAATACCATCCGCAGCAGATGTCGGAACAGGATCCCCTCCTGTTTCTGGAGTCGTTTGCTGGTGACATATTGGTTGAAATCTCCCCCCCATTCCAATAATTCTCCCGCCGCCCAGACGGCTTGAGTCCGCACGTCGCGAACATCGGGAAAATCGTAATCGAACAGGAGGCGGAGCTTGTCGGCCAAGTAATAAATCCGCGGCCGCTCGTCGGGAAACATCCGCCACCGGCGTTCTTCTTCCTCGTCATACTCCACGGGACCTCCCAACTCCGCAGCCGTGGCAAGGCCCAACTGCAGCAGTTGTGAGTCGAGTCGGGTGGTGGCGAGCGGACCGGCGGGCAGCTCGTCATACCGGGGAACTCGAATCGCGGAGCCGAGTGACCGGGGAAGCTCGAGTACGCTTTCCATGGCCTGAATTCGTTCGGACCGGTCGGCAATCCCGAGATGATTGATGACAAACACGCCGTAAAGCGGATTGATGCCGCGGAGACGCGAAAGCAGTTCGAGCCTCTCGGTGGGATGAGCCATTTGTGGCTGATAGCCGGCCAGTAGAGTTTCATAATCAACGTTTCCACCGGACGCCGCCGAATCAGAACTTGTCGAACCGCCCGTCGCACTTGCCTCCGAACGGTAACCGGCCTGGGAAAGGTTGGCGGGAGTCGGCTTTGATCCTGGCGGAGAATGCGACGTTCCCCCCCGCTCGGAGTCGCTCTCCGGCGAACTCGAGGCTCCGAGGCTCATGCCGAACAGGCTGGTCGGAGCAGCCGGTTCCGCCACGCTTTGCGGATCCTCCGGACCGGCCGCCCCCGCGTCGGATGACTTCGACGAATTCGACGAGTCGGCTTCTTCCGGCGTCGATTCCCGATCGCTTGATCCGCCCGATTCCGGCCGTCGCGGAGGGTCTGGCTCGAGTTCCACATAACCGGCCCGCCACAGGGTCAGCAACATGCGGTTCAGTTGCTTCTGACCCGCTTCGAGGGCTCGGGGCTCAAGCAGTCGTTTGGCGACCAGCTGTCTCAGGAGTTCCACGTCGGGGGAGGCCTCGAGCATGTAAGCCAAGAGCCGCCAGGGTACCGGCCCACGACTGGCGAGTTTTCGCGGAGCGGCGCCGCGCAGTTTCTCGAAGTGGCTCGCCTCCCAATACTGCTCGGTCGATCGCCGCTTGGGCTTCTTCTTCTCCAGGGTCTTGCGGGCCCGCAGCAGCCCAGGATCCTTGGTGTTCTCCGGTATCTGGTTGAACTTCTCCTGCCATCGGACCAGCCGGACATCGTCTTCGTGAGCCAGGGCGAACACAAAGCCCTTCGTATCGAACTGTGGCCGCCCCGCTCGGCCGAACATCTGGTGGGCACTGCTGGGATCGAGCAGTTTCTTGTCACCTCGAGGCCCCTTCAGCAGGGTCGGAAGGACGACGCTGCGAGCCGGCAGGTTGATACCGGCCGAGAGTGTTTCGGTGCAGATGGCGACGGAAAGAAGTTTGCGTTGGAACAGTTCCTCCACGATGCGACGATACTTGGGCAGCAGTCCCGCATGGTGGACGCCGACTCCCCGCATCAGCAATTGCCGCAATTTCGGGCCCGCTCCATGGGAGAAGTCCATCGAATGGAGTTCTTCCACCAGTCGAGCTTGCTGGGCCGAGCTGATCAGCTTCTTTCCCTTCAGTTGTTCCGCGACGGTCCAGCATTCCTCGCGATTGAAGCAGAAGACCAACGCCGGGGTCAGTTGCGATTCTTCGTCTCCCCGAGCCATTTCCTCCAGATGATCCTGCAGTAGTTGGTCGCCGACCCAACGATAGGTCAATTCGACCTTGCGATCATGCCCTTCGACCAGTTCGATCTTCCGCCGATGGCTGCGATTGAGCCAATGGACAAATTCTCGCGAGTTGCCGATCGTCGCGGACAGCAACATGAGGCGGACATGTTGCGGGAGCAGCCCCAGCGAAAACTCCCAGACAATCCCTCGTTCCGGATCGTTGAAACTGTGAAACTCGTCCATCACGACGGCAAAGACATCCTCAAAGGCGAAGGCTTCCGGATGAAGGAGGCGGTTGAGCAGAATCTCGGCCACCACGACCAGCACGGGAGCATCCGGGTTCACTCGGCGATTGCCGGTGACCAACCCCACGTCATCGGCCGAAAAACCCCAACGAACGGCCGATTGCTGGATTTCCTGAAGTTTCTGATCGGTCAGGGCAATCAGGGGAGTGGTGTAATAGACTTGCCGGCCGGTCCGCAGCGCCTCGAAAATCGCCGCCTCGGCAATCAGCGTCTTGCCGGTTCCGGTGGGAGCACAGACCAGGACGCCTTGATCCGAGGTGAACCAAGTCAGCAGGGCCTCTTCCTGGACCGGATAGGGTTCGAAGGGGAGGAGTTCCAGGT
>JBJHCD010000494.1:0-5151 GCA_050485845.1 Pirellulaceae bacterium
GTTGTTGGCCTCGCCGCACTTCGGGGAACATTGGGCTCGACTATGGCTCGACGTCGCCCGATACTCCGACACCAAAGGTTATGTATATGCTCGGGAAGAGCGTTTTTGGCCACATGCCTGGGTGTATCGCGACTGGGTGGTTCGAGCGCTGAACGACGATCTCCCCTACGATCAATTCCTACTCCTGCAGTTGGCCGCCGATCAGGTGCCGACCGCGCGAAGGGAAGATTTGGCGGCGATGGGATTTTTGACCATCGGCCGACGATTTCTCGGAGTGAAGCATGACATCATTGATGACCGTATTGACGTGGTGACGCGCGGGACGATGGGGCTGACGGTCAGTTGTGCTCGTTGTCATAACCACAAATACGACCCGATCCCGACAGCCGACTATTACTCACTGTACGGCGTCTTCGACAGTAGTTTGGAGCAGCTGGTCCCGGCTGGTGAGCAGCCGCTGGGCGATGAAGCGTTTCAGCAAGAACTACAAGCTCGACGGGAGAAACTACGCGAGAAGATGGCTCAGAGCCGTGCTGAGTCATCGGCTCGTGCTCGGGCACGCACCGCGGATTACCTCCAGGCACAAACTGAATTGGAGAAGTACCCGGCGGAAGGCTTTGATCAAATCTTTCAGCCCGACGACTTGTTGCCTGGATTCGTACGGCGGTGGGAGGCCTACCTGCACGTCGCGGAGAGGCGACAGGATCCTGTCTTCGTACCCTGGCATCGGTATCACTCGCTGTCGGAAGAGGAGTTTTCCGAGCGGCGGGACGAGGTGACTCGTCAGTTGCAGCAGGAGCTGGCGGATTCGGTGAATCCGATGGTTCGAGAGCGATTCGTGGAACCGCCGAGGGATTTTCAGGAAGTGGTAGACCGTTATGCGGAACTGTTTCGCGAGGTGGACGCCGAGTGGCAGGAGGTGCTTGCCCGGCGTGAGAAGCAGCGAGCCGAGCAAGAAGAACAAGTCGCGGAAGAAGAACAAGACGAGCAAGACGATCCGGATGACCTGAATGACCCGACTAACCTGGAAAACCTGGAAGACTTGGGGCGAGAGGATGCCGCGAAGCAGCAGTTGCTCCAGGTGTTGTACGGACCCGATGCGCCGTGCCAGGTTCCCGATGAGCCGATTGTGCATGTCGAGACCTTATTCGATTCGGGAACGACCACTGCTTTGTGGAAATTGCAGGGAGACATTGAGCGCTGGATTATTCAGTCCGGGGAGCCGGTTCCATTCGCGGTCTCGTTGATTGACCGTCCAGAGCCGGTCGAGCCGCGAATCTTTCGTCGCGGAAATCCGACTCAAAAGGGCCCCGAGGTTCCACGCCAGTTCTTGCAAGTCTTAGAGGGAGAATCGCGGCGGCCTTTTCAGTCGGGTAGTGGTCGGCTCGAGCTGGCTCGGGCCATTATCGATCCCGAGAACCCGCTTACTTCTCGCGTGATGGTCAATCGAGTTTGGACGCATCTGTTTGGAGAGGGATTGGTGGCGACGCCGAGCGATTTTGGGCTCCGAGCCGAGGATCCATCTCATCCGGAACTGCTGGATTGGCTGGCCGCCACGTGGGTCGAGGAAGGTTGGAGCATCAAGGAATTGCTCCGGAAGATGGTCTTGTCGGCGACCTTTCGGCAAGCGGCATCCTGGGAGGAATGGAACTCGACGGCCGAACCAAGGGAACTCTGGGAGAAGGGGCGTGAATTGGATCCGAACAACCGCCTCTTGTGGCGGATGAATCAGCACCGGCTGACGTTCGAGGAGTTTCGCGATTCGATGCTCGCCGCCTCCGGCGATTTGGAAACTCTGATCGGTGGTCGGGCTGAGCCGCTGCTGGAGAGTCCCTATTCGCGTCGCCGAACATTGTATGGACTGGTGGATCGCCAGTTCTTGCCCAGCACGCTCCGTGTCTTTGATTTTGCCAATCCCGATCTGCACATGCCTCGACGGAATGAAACCACGGTTCCTCAGCAGGCCCTGTTCTTCTTGAATCACCCTTTCGTGCTCGAGCAGGCTCGACAGTTGGCAGCCCGGACAACCGAGGGGTCGTCGGAAGAGGAGTCACTGCGGCGGATGTTTCGTCAGGTACTGCAGCGGGAGCCGAGTTCTCGCGAACTGGCGGAGGGCCGAGAACTGATCCGCGAAATGGGGACGCGACAGGAAGCCGTCATTCCCAGTACGGTTGCCGATTGGAAGTATGGATATGGGCCTGTTGATGAAGAGGCGGAACGGGTAACGGGGTTTACCGAGTTGCCGCACTTCACCGGCGATGCCTGGCAGGGAGGTCCCCAGTGGCCTGATGCGTCCCTTGGCTGGGTGCAGTTGACAGCGACGGGAGGGCATCCGGGCAATGACCGGCAGCATGCCGCCATTCGCCGCTGGACCGCTCCGCAAACGATGACCATTCGCATCGAAACGCTTCTGCAACATGACGCCGCGCCGGGGGACGGCGTGCGGGCGTTTATCGTCAGCTCCCGTTCCGGCATTCTACGGACTACCCAGGTTCACCAACAGAGCGTGGCGTTACAGGTGGAAGCGTTGGAGGTCCAACAAGGGGAAACGATCGATTTCGTGGTCGATATCGGCGAGATTCTAAATAGCGATCAGTATTTGTGGAGTGTCAAGATCCTGCGGGACGATGAGCCGTCATCCGGGACGACGACGTGGGATTCCGTGACGGATTTCACCGCAGATCGCACTCGCCAATTGACTGCTTGGGAGCAGTTGGCGCAGGTGCTGCTGTGCATGAATGAGTTTCTGTTCGTGGATTGAGCCGGATGGACTGCTTTATGGACTGCTTCATGAATTGCATGGTCGATTTTGAGCCGGATGGTCGGGTGGTGTGAATTGTCCGTTGGATTGACCTTGCTGTTGGGCGGGCCTCGATTGTCGCCCGTTCTGATGGCTGGGAGGAAAGGTGGAAGGACGCGATGCGAAGGGATCAAGTGGCTGATTCGAAGGCCTTCAGCAGTTTACTGAATCAAAATCTCAATCGGAGGGACCTGCTCGGACGCTCGGCTCTCGGCTTGGGCTCCCTGGGATTGATGGGAATCCTACAAGACGACGGGTTGCTCGGCTCCGGCGGAGGTTCTTTATCGGCATCGGCGTCGGCGTCGGCGTCGCAGGCCGGCGCCTCGGGTTCATTGAATGTTCGCCCACCCCATTTTCCGGCTCGAGCCAAGCGTGTGATCCACTTCTTCTTGAATGGGGGGCCTTCCCATGTCGATACCTTCGATCGCAAGCCGGCGTTGGAAAAGCATGCGGGAGAACCACTGGGGGAGACGTTGACGACCGAGCGGAAGACGGGCGCGGCCTTTCCTTCTCCCTTTCAGTTTCGGCGGTATGGAGAATCCGGGATCGAGGTGAGCGAACTGTTCGCTCGCACGGCGGAGCATATTGACGACATCGCGATCATTCGATCCATGTATGCCCAGGTTCCGAATCATGAGCCCTCGCTGATGCTGATGAACTGTGGCGATTCAGTTCAGCCGCGACCGAGCGTGGGTGCCTGGGTGATGTATGGATTGGGGACGGAGAACCAGAATCTCCCCGGCTTTATCGCCATGTGCCCCGGGGGGCTTCCCATTAAGGATACCGAAAATTGGCAGTCTGCTTTCTTGCCGGGGGTGTACCAGGGAACCTACGTCGATTCCCGACACCGGGAATTCAGTCGCTTGATTGAGAACATCGAGCATCCTCAAATTGCGACCGAGGACCAACGACGGCAACTCGATCTGCTGGCCCGTTGGAACCAACGCCATCAGCAGGCTCGTGAAGACGATCGCTTGAATGCCCGGATTCACGCGTATGAACTTGCCTTCCGAATGCAGCATGACGCGGCGGAAGCCTTCGATATTTCCCGCGAACCCGCTCACATTCAGGACCTGTATGGTTCGGGTGTACATGGGCGGCAGACGTTGATAGCCCGCAGACTGCTCGAGCGAGGTGTCCGCTATGTTCAGCTCTGGCACGGTGGAGGACAACCATGGGACAATCATGAAAACATTGAAGGCAATCACCGCAAATTGGCGGCGGAGATTGATCAGCCGATTGCCGCGCTGCTCACGGATCTAAAGCAACGAGGCATGTTGGACGAGACGCTGGTGATCTGGGGAGGAGAGTTTGGGCGGACGCCGACGGTCGAGTTGGGGGGGGACGGAAATCCGAAGCAAGGCCGAGATCACAACCATTACGGATTCAGCGTTTGGCTTGCCGGAGGTGGAGTCAAGGGAGGAACGGTTCATGGAGCGACGGATGAGTTTGGTTTTCGAGCGGTGGAGAATCCGACCAGCGTTCACGATCTCCATGCCACCATGCTGCATTTGCTGGGGCTGGATCACAAGCAATTGACCTATCGTTACGCGGGCCGCGATTTCCGACTGACCGACGTGCATGGCGAAATCCTGACGCCGATTGTGGCTTGATGTCGGCTTGGTGTTCGGCTTGATATTCGCTTGTTCGGCCCTCGGTCCTGTCGTAAGTTGGTGGCTTGTCGAATCAAGTGGGATGCAATCCATGGCCGCGACTGTCTCCGTGCTGTTGATCCGAGAATCTCCCGAGCAGGTGACGGGGAGCGGCTGTTGCGGGAAACTGGAGGGAGATGTCCTGAGTCTCGGCGCGCGGGAGTTGTTCGCCGAGTCTCGGCGAGGCCAGCAGACCATGGGCGTTTTCTATCGGACGTTACGTGAGTTCTTTCCGGCCGACCAGGTGCAGGTAGTGATCGTCGATCCGAGAAATCAATTGTTTCTGGTGTCGAAATTGTGTCACGACGTCTGGTTCTATCGTCCGGGTTGGCGTGCCGGCATGCGGACGCTGGCCCAATGGTTCTCGCTACCGGCCATCGTGATCAATGGGGAGGTCGTTCGCGGGGAGGTCGGACAGGTGACGCCCGACTCGGTCTGCCATCAGATTGCCCAACTGCTGCGGAAATGAGATGACTGGGAGAAGTACCCGCTGCTGATCTCTCAGCCCTGCGATTCGAGGTCGCCTTCATTGCCCAATTCTTCATCGAGCAATTCGTCCAAGACATCCCGCAGGTTCTGGAGAGCCTGGCGCAGTCGAAACTCCCGCGAGGGTTCGGCTTCGCCCCCCCGCTTCCCGGCGGTGGTACCTGCCGAGTTGTCCCCCGCCGAGGTTTTTCCTGCCGCCTTATTCTCCAAAAG
>JBJHCD010000495.1:0-5147 GCA_050485845.1 Pirellulaceae bacterium
CGATAAAGCGCGATCGACGCACGAGGGCTTCCCCCCAACGCCAAGTCCTCATGCTCCCGGGAATCGTGAACGATCTGCAGGATGTACTGACAGATTTTGGGATCGACATGGACCTCGCGAACCGCCAATTGACACGCGCGAAGCTCCTCGGCCGTTACCACGGGCCGCAGCAACTCGACGGGGTGCTTCCGCCGCAGGAGTTCCAGCATCCGCAGTTCGTCTTCCATCGTGGGATAACCGAGCGAGAATCGCATCAGAAATCGGTCCAGCTGTGCCTCGGGGAGCGGAAAAGTTCCTTCGTGCTCCACCGGGTTCTGCGTGGCGATCACCAGAAACGGAGGCTCCAGTTCTCGAGTGATCCCGTCGACGGTCACCCGCGACTCGGCCATCGCCTCCAGCAGGGCGGACTGGGTTCGAGGAGTCGTCCGGTTGATTTCGTCGGCCAGCACGATCTGCGCGAAGAGGGGTCCCGGCCGAAACTCGAACTCATTGGTCTTCTGATTGAAGACCGAGGCCCCCGTCACGTCGGTCGGGAGCAAGTCGGGTGTACATTGAAGCCGCTTGAATCGACACCCGACACTCAGCGCCAGGGCTCGAGCCAGCATGGTCTTGGCCACGCCCGGGACATCCTCCAGGAGAATGTGTCCTTCGCAAAACCAGGAGACCAGCGCCAGGACGAGCTGTTGCCGCTTGCCGACAATCGCCTGCTCGACATTGCCGATGATCTTTTTCGCCGTCGCCGATGGATCTGCCACGCGTCGCTCTCCAGGAATTGTCGAGAAAAGTGGCAGGATCCGAACTGCCCCTCGGGCGGATTGTTCCTTCGCCAGTCGGTCACCGGATCGGCGGGGACCGTGGGCCACCTTTTGCAGTGTAATCCGTCCTCGACTGCTCGTCTGCGCGGCGGACCGAGTCACCAAGAACCTCGATCGAGCTATTGGGCTCCCAGTCGAACGGGACTCGGATACAATCAACGCTGCGGAGTGCGACTATTATCCAGGGCGTTATTGAGTTGGCGTCTGATCGGCGTCGGATTGGCGTCGGACCGGCGGTCGGGTGGGTAATTCGAGGAACGGGATTCTTTCGGGGAAGGAATGGCAGCACGGAATGGAAGCGGAAGTGGTATTGCGGGAGTACTTTGGTTATTCCGCGTTTCGGGGGCCGCAACGAGCGATTATTGAACGGCTGATGCGCGGGGAGCACTGCCTGGTGATCATGCCGACCGGGATGGGAAAGTCGCTCTGCTACCAGATTCCGGCCCTCATGCAGGGGGCCGCCGCGACCAGTCCTTCCTCATCCGACAAACCGCCACTCACGCTGGTTCTCTCCCCACTGATTGCACTGATGAAGGACCAAGTGGATGCACTGCGAGATCGCGGCATCTCGGCCACCTTCATCAATTCGTCCCTGGATCGAGCGGAGAGACTGAAGCGACAGCGTCTGCTCGCTGGGGGAGAGTTCCACTTGCTCTATGTGACCCCCGAACGCTTCCGCAAGGAGGAATTCCTGGAAACGCTCAAGAAGCGAACCATCGGTCTGCTGGCCGTCGACGAGGCCCACTGCATCAGTCAATGGGGGCATGACTTCCGGCCGGACTATAGCCGAGTGGGGGAGATTCGCGAACGAGTCGGTTCCCCCACCACGATCGCCCTTACCGCCACCGCCACGCCGCAGGTCCAAGCCGATATCGTTCACCAGTTGGGCCTGATGGAAGGCGAAATCGAGCTGTATCATGAGGGAATTGATCGCCCCAATCTCCAATTGAGAGTGGAAAAGGTCTGGGGAGACGACGAGAAGCTGGAGTGGATTCGAGCGGTCCGGGGACGACAACCGGGAAGTGGAATCGTCTATTTCACTCTCATCAAGACCTTGTCGCGGTTCAGCGAGCAATTGGAGTCGGTCGAGATTCCCCATGTGGTCTATCATGGCGATCTTGATCGGAAGACAAGGCGGCGAGTTCAGGATCGGTTCATGAACGAGCCGAATCACTTGGTGCTGGCGACCAACGCATTCGGAATGGGGATCGACAAGGAGGACATTCGCTTTGTCCTGCATGGCGAAGTCCCCGGCTCGCTGGAGTCGTACTACCAGGAGATTGGGCGAGCCGGCCGGGATGGGAAGCCTTCCGAATGCCTGTTGCTCTATGATTCGGACGACGTGCTCACGCAGTGCGAGTTCCTGCGCTGGAGTAACCCGGACGCGGAATACTACGAGCGGGTTTATGATTTCTTGAAGCACGAGCGGGAGCAGGTCTCGGCATATGGCCTGGAGTGGTTACGCGAGCGGCTTCAGGCCAGGCGAAAACATGACCGGCGACTGGAGACTGCTCTGGCCATGCTGGACCGTTACGAAGTCATCACGGGAACTCTCGATCCGTTGGACGTCCAAGTCGTTGCCCCGCTGCCGGAAACCCTTCGCGATCCCGAACACCGCCAGGCAAAGCTGCTGGAGGACCTCAAGCGTCTTCAGGCACTCGTCAGCTATGTTGATCACGACGGGGACCGCAAAGACTATCTGCACGACTACTTCGGCGTGACCCGACGAGCTACCAGCTAACTTGCTCGCGAGTTAATTCGCCATACAACTCGGGACGCCGAGTTTTCAGCGTATAGTTCGGCTGACCGCGGACTTCGGCCAACTGCCGCGAATCGAGATCGTGAACCAGCATCTCCTCACGGATCTGCTCGGACTGCGCGGCGGCCAGAAGGTCTCCCGTAGGTGAGAAGATCATCGCCGCGCCCGCATGATGAGGCTGCAGCGGGGAATCGTGCGGATACATATCGACATGCCCCGCGCGGCCGACTTGGTCCGCCAGGACCACGAAACAGGCATTTTCGCGCGCTCGCATCGCATAGCCCAAGAATAATTCATGGCTTGCTCGCCGAGCTTCCCGGATCGACTCAGGTGAATCGTTCCACATTTTCACTCGAGCCGCATGGGGCATCAAGATCACGTCGGCGCCCCGCAATGCCAAAATCCGCGCCGGCTCGGGGAATTGGTTGTCATAACAGATCACCATTCCGACGCGGCACTTTCCGATTTCGTACACAGGCAGCTCTCGCCCTCCTTTGTAATAGAGCACCTCGTCGCGAGACAGATGTAGCTTCCGCTGCTTGCCGATGTACCCGTCTGGGCCGACGAGTACCTGCGTGTTGAAAACAATTCCCCGCTCTTTTTCGCTTAAACCGACAGACAGCACCACGCGGTGCTTTCGAGCCAACTCGATCAGCCGCTGGCAACTCGGTCCATCCGGCACCGACTCGGCTAGTTCCCACGTATTCGGCGTGCAGTGACCATGCACCACCAGTTCGGGAAACAGGTACAGTTCCACTCCCTGCTGCAGCCCTTTCTGGACCCAATCCTCGATTGCCTCCAGCATCCGTTCCGGCTGCCCCAGCGGACTGTTCATGCTGACCGCGGCCACTCGAATCGTTTCCATGCATCACTCCACCCGTTTTTGGGGACTTCATTCTTTTTTGGGGCCCGGCATATCCGCTTGCCCTGGGATGGGCTGTTTGTTGAGTCCGTCTGATGGGGACTCGTCGGACGGATTCGCGACGGGGCGTTTTCCCCAGCATCCCGCCAGAACGGCAAAGCCGATCAGAGGTGCCAGACCGACGGAGGCAAACAGATAGGGCCGGACATCTGGATTCTGATCGACCAATCGACCGACGAATGGGTGGAGAAAATACATTGACATCCAGGCGGCGAATCCGAGGCTTCCTCCCACCTTCCCTTGGTTCCGAGCGGAAATTTCTTGGTTGAATGAGTAATAGATCGGAAAGAGGCCGAGGGAACCGAAGGCGACCAACAACAAGAGCAGCAGGAGCATGGGGCCCCGCGAGGCAAACGCCGCCGGGACGCTCATGGCGGTCAACAGCGCGAACAAGAGAAAGACGCCCAAGCGGGCCCGATGGACGTTCCAACCTCGTCGAGCGAGATGAGCGGTCAGCCAACCGCAAGCGAGGCTCCCCAGCATCGTCGCCAGGTAATAGACCGACGTGAAGTACTGCATGAAGAGCCGACTGTAGCCATGATCTTTTTCCAGGATCAGTGGCAGCCAGACGCGGATGTAGTGCCAGACAGTATTGATCGTCAGCACCACGACCAGCAGCACCCACCAGCGTCGCGTCAAGAACACGTGCAGGAAGGGGATTTCCTGTAACTCCTGCTGACGGCCACTCCCCGCACTCGTCTCATCCGTCTGCACGACCGGGCGACGCACATCCTCGTCACTGACGGTTACCAGCCACCAGACCGCCCAGGGAATGCCGAGCCCTCCGGCGATCCAGAGCGACCAGCGCCATGCTTCGGGATTCCAATTATGCAATCCGGCAATCAGCAGAGGCGTGGCCACGGCCCCCAACGAGGCGCCGCTCTGCAGTACGCTGTTTCCCCAGGTCCGCTGAGCGGGCAGGAAGACCCGCTGCGTGGTGCGGAGGGAACATGGCCAATGTCCCGCCTCGAACAAGCCGAGCACGAATCGGCAGATCAAGAGCGCGGTGAAGCCCTCGGCGAAACCCGACGCCATCCCCGCCAGCGACCAGACGATGACGACCAAGGGAAATAGTCGTCGAACGGATATCCAGTCCGCCAGGAATCCGAACAGCAGACCGCCGAAGGCGAAGCCGAGCCCGAAGTAGGCTTCGAGACGACCATATCCCTCTTCGCCGATCCCCACCGACTCCTGGATCAGTACGGCATTCTGCGTGAAGGCGAACCGATTGGCATAATTTAAAAAGGTCGCCGCCAGCAACACGAACGCCACCCCACGAACCCAATTCGGACCGCGAGACTCCAGCGAAACGTCAGGCGCTGAGCAGTTCTTCCTCAAGGTGCACCGTGGAGTTGAACAGCGAGACTTGAGGGGTGTCTGAGTGCAGTTTGATCGTGGAGACCGCCGTGTTATAGATCGGCCCGACTACACTGGAACTCGATTGGGTGGCGGAGAGCATTTCCTGCAGAAAACAGCGTTTGAAATCAGCGTGCATGATATACGCCACGCGAACATTGCGGCCACCAAACGTCTTCAGCGTTCGGGCCACCAGGCGTCGAGCCCTTTGGCGAGCCATGTCAAACGATTCGTACGTGCGGCACTTCCACCAACCGCTGGCGTCAATCAGTTCCTCGGGCTCATAACCTGGGAA
>JBJHCD010000496.1:0-1918 GCA_050485845.1 Pirellulaceae bacterium
ACTTATCGAGCAGGAGGAAGGCAACCCTTTCCGAGGACGCGAAGTTTTTCGGAAAGTCTGTGCGAATTGTCACGTGATGCATGGAGAGGGACACGATGTCGGCCCCGACATTACTCGCAATGGCCGGGGCAGCTTGGAACAACTTCTTTCCAACGTGCTGGATCCGAGTTTGGTGATCGGCGCGTCCTATCAGGGGCGGATCGTGGTCACCGAGCAGGGACAGGTCCTCACGGGACTGGTCATTGAAGAGAATGAGCAACGAGTGGTCTTGAAACTTCCCGGCGGGGAACGGGAGTCGATTCGGCAGGAAGAGATCGAGACGATGCACGTCAGTGAACTGTCACTGATGCCGGAGGGCCTGGAAGAACAACTCGAGCGTCAGGAGCTGATCGACCTGTTCGCGTTTCTCCAACTGGACAAACCGCCCGAAGACCCCACCGCCCGCCGCATCCCCCCCGAATAAGTAGAACAGGCTTCCAGCCTGTTTCACGTAGAATAGGCTTCTAGCCTGTCCCTCCCTTACTTCCAGCCTGTCCCTCGCTTACTTCCAGCCTCTCTCTCCCTCTCCCCTCCCCCACCCGGATTCTCCCAACTATCCGTTCCATCTCTCTCCGTTCTTCTTGGTTCCGCACAGGGCCACCTCGATCCCGAGTGCTCGAGCCATGTCGGCCTTGACCAGCAAGGCCCGGTCCGCTTCCTCGGCGGAATGCGCGTAAGCGACTTGGATGTGGTTGCTTTTGTGGCGAGCCATCATTTGGTCGCGAGAGACGCCATGGGTCACCGTGTGCATGATGGGCCATTGGCTGGTGGTCGCGTTCCACCGCCGTTGCGTCTCTTCCTCGGGCAACTCGACCACGCTCGCTCGACCGGCGTCCATCTTCAGCCGTCCTCCTTCGATATAGATTCGCGACCAGACGATCTCGCCCGGCTTGGAAACTCCTCTCAACGTCCCGCCGCCATTGGGAAAGTACATCGGAGGTTGACGCTGGCTGACCGCTCCTTTCCAGCCACGAATGAAGTGTGCCGGGGGTGCCGCGCCACTGATCAAGAACACCCAGACATACTCCTCGGTGGTCCCCGTCGGGTCCCAATCGCCCCAGCGAAGGTCATGCAGCGTATTCTCCACCGGCTGCTTCATTGCCTGATGCACTCGGTAAGTCATCAGGCCATCCAGCCCCGCACACTCGTCCACTTCATTAAAGTGCGGAAGTGGCCGGCCCCGGTAGAGCACTCGTTTGCCATCTCGACTCCGGACTGGGGGTCGATCGGTGTTGTTCAGCGTTCCTTCCACCAGATCGCTGGCGGGGAGCAAGTCTTTCAAGCCCTGCTGGTACTGGATGCCGATCGTGGCACAGCCGAAGTCGTCCGCCAGTCGAACCGCCGCCACGTACATCTTGCATTGCCACCGGATCTGGTCGTCGGTCAATTCGGTGGCATGATCCGAGCCGGTTTCAAACCGCAGCCCGCGCTTCTCCATCCATGCTCGGACCTCATCCGCCTCTGGATCGGAAACTTGTGTCGTTTCATGGTAGAGGGCGGATTGGCTGAGGCGTTCCTTGTAAACTCCGGTTGGATGGAGGAGGTGATCGGGGATGATCGCATTGAACATCCCCATGCACCCTTCATCGAAGACCCCCATGATCGCCTTTTCCCGCTTCAGCTGCTCGGCGAGAGCTTCCCCCAATTGCTGCTCGTCGGGGCCGATGGAGACTTTGTCCAGCGGAACCACGTGACGGGTAGGATGTCGTAGTTTTCCCTCCTCCAGCCATTTCTGGAGCTTTTGACGAAAATCGGGGGCCGAGAAATCTTCTCCCCAGAGGGTCGAGTAGCCTACTCCCGCCTTGGTCAGCGAACCATTCAGGTTCAGCATACCGACCAATCCCGGCCAAGTACCTGACCAATTTGCCACGGTCAGGAG
>JBJHCD010000496.1:1928-5132 GCA_050485845.1 Pirellulaceae bacterium
GAGCAGGTGATGGGAATATTGCCAGACCGCTTCCGCCACGATGAGTCGGGCGTGGCGGGGAATCTGAGCGAAAACCTTCATCCCTTCCTTCTGGGAAGCGATAAAGCCATGCCCTTCGGCTCGTTTCACCGGATGAGCACGTCGGAGGCGAAATCCGCAGTCCGCCACGGCTTTTCCCAACGCGTCTTCCATCTCCTTCTGTGCGGGCCAACAGTTCTGATTGGCCGACAGTCGCAGATCGCCATTGGCCACCAGCAGGACTTCATCCTCGGCGGCTTCCGTTACTTCGGACAACTTGGGAATCTCATATTCCGCCATGCCTGCAATACCTCTGGTGTCGGGAAGTTGTTGATGACTTGATCCGTCCGTGCCCATGGGGTCGCCGCCGCCGGCGAAATGTCCATCTCCGAAGGGCCGGACGTTTCGCGAATGCCGGCCTGCAAGAAAAAGGGGGATGAGGTCGCCCGTCCTTCGATGCCGGCGGCCGGGTACCGATTGTAACGTGCAACTCGGCGGAAAAGAGACGTGGTCCCCGGAATTCCGGCTCTACACCTCGCGGCGCATGAAGGGACTCCCATGAACCGACAACCGGGTGTAAGATGAGGTGGCAATAAGGATGGAAAACAGACGACGGCGCGGTCGCTTGGCCGTCGGCCGTCTGATGAAGCCTACCCGACTGAACCTAACCGACAAGCGTCTCCCTTATTCGTGGGGCTCCGCGGATGGATGAGGAATTGGAGGCACGCGAGAGCTGGATCGCGTTCCTGTTATCACTGGCCATGCCGGGAGCGGGGCAGTTGTGGCTCCGCCGGATGTCGGGGGGCGTCTGGATCCTACTAGCGGCTACCCTCATTCTTGTCTGGGGTCTCGTCTCGGAAAACCTCGGGTACCATTCGGCCTCGGGCCACTTCCTTTCCTTCCTGGTGCTCGGCGTGCTGAGTGCCGAGCATGCCCGTCGCCTGGCGCGGCACCGACATGGCTAAGTGGAGAGAAGGAGAAGGGACCTGCCGACCTGGCGACACGCCGACATGCCGAAGTGTTGACTTGAGGATTCCATGACTGTCACGGTTTTGCCATGATTCCCCGAATCACCGGGAGCGTTCAACGATATCCAGCTCGTATCGCGTTTGCCTACTACGGAACGTTGATTCTGGCCGGAACGCTGGTATTGATGCATCCGAAATGCCGTGTCCCCGAAAAACCGCCGCTGGATTTCCTCGATGCCCTCTTCATGGCCACCAGCGCCGGGTGCGTCACCGGCCTGTCCGTCCGGTCACTCGAACATGACTTTTCCCTTCTCGGCCAAGCCGTCATCTTGTTCATGATTCAAGTTGGCGGTATCGGGATCATGGCGATCACGACCTTTATTTCACTCCAGTTGGGTGCCCGATCCGGCTTGCGTCAGCAAATGGTCATTTCGGAAACTCTCGGCGCACAGGAGGTCACGGATCTCCGCGGTGTACTGCGAAGCGTGCTGCTGCTGACGCTGCTGATTGAATCGCTCGGATTTTTGGCCCTGTCAGCGCGGAATTTACTGGAAATGCCCCCCTCCGAGGCCCTGTGGCATGCGTTGTTTCACAGCATTTCCGCTTTCTGTAACGCGGGCTTTTCGCTCTGGGACACGAGCCTCACGCGATACCAGACGGACCTTCCCACCAACGTCATCATCTGCTCGCTGATCATCCTGGGCGGAATCGGTTATCCCGTCCTCTTGGACATCCGTCGTCATTGGGGGAGTGGAGGACTAGAGCGTTGGCGACGCCTCACCGTGCACACGAAACTGATGCTCCTGGGTACCGTTTGCCTGCTGTTGTTCGGTTTCGCTTCCATTCTAATTCTCGAGTGGGACGGGGTACTGGCCGACTTGGCGACGGGGGATCGAATCCTGGCGGCCGCGTTTCACTCGGTCACCTGCCGAACGGCCGGATTCAACTCGATCGATGTCGGCGCGCTGACATCCGCTTCGCTGCTGATCACCATCCTGCTGATGATGATCGGCGGCGGCCCCTGCTCGACCGCGGGGGGCTTCAAGGTATCGACCATGACCATCCTGGTGCTTCGGGCCTGGACGACGTTTCGCGGCTATTCGCGAATCAACATCTTTCGACGCACAATTCCCATTTTTTCCGTCGAAAAAGCGATTGCCACGGCACTGTTGTTCGGCGTCATGGCGATGCTGGCCCTCACCACGTTGCTGGTCGTCGAACAGTCCTCCGAAATGTCACTGCAGGGGAGTGGGAGTCCTTCCCTCACGCCTCACGGACACTTTCTGGAAACGGCCTTCGAGGTCATCTCCGCCCTGGGAACCGTCGGACTCAGCACGGGGATCACATCCACTCTGACGGGGCCGGGGCGTCTGCTCATCATCGTCTTGATGTTCATGGGACGCTTGGGCCCCATTTCCACGTTCGCCGCGTTGTCCCGGAGCGAAAAGACCCGAATCGTCACTTATCCCAATGAGGCCCCCCTGGTCGGCTGATTCCCCACATCTAGGAAGGAGAATTCCGTTGGCAGAGACTCGTCATTTCGTCGTGCTGGGACTCGGCACATTCGGCGCGGCCTTGGCCATTCGCCTGAGAAAGAACAATTGCCGAGTCACCGGGATGGATTCCGATCCGGATCGAGTGGAGGAGTTAAAGTCGGTCCTCTACGAAGCCATTATCGGAGACGCGACGGACCGTGACGCGCTTCAGCACCTCCCTTTGAAGACTGCCAACGCGGTCTTTATCAGCATGGGAGAAGACATCACCCGCTCGCTGCTCGCCACCCTCCACTGCAAGGAACTCGGCTGCAACCGGATCGTGGTGAAGGGAGTCACGGACGAACATGGGAAGATTCTGAGCCGCTTGGGGGTCGAACGGGTCGTCTACCCGGAAATCGAAATCGCCCGGCAGACCGCCGATCAATATACCTGGCCGAATGTCATCGATTTTCTCCCCATTGACCCCGAATACAGCTTCCTGGAAATCGCCGTTCCGAACAGCTTTGTCGGCAAGACGCTGCTGCAAATCAACCTCCGCCGGCAATTCGGCGTCTGGGTAGTCGGAGTCAAGGATGTACTGACCGGACAACTGGAGATGTTTCCCGATGGAGAGTTTAAGGTGGGCGAAGATCAAATGCTGCTGGTCGTCGGACGCCTGAAGGACCTGAATCGGCTGCGAGACCACAAGTGACGACAGCAAGGTTTTCAAGTTCATCGGCTCG
>JBJHCD010000497.1:0-3990 GCA_050485845.1 Pirellulaceae bacterium
CCATCTGCTCGACCAATGAGCGGATCAGGGCATGGTCTTCTTTGTTGGCTGTCGCGAGCAATTGGCTCCCGACATCGTCGATCGAGAGCCGCGCGTTGGGAACCACCGTCGCCAAGGCCCGATAGGCTGCTCGAGGATCGGCGTTTTCCAGCACATAGACTTCGGCGGTTTGGACCTCCGCGTCGGGCAATTGCTCGGTGAATTGCTCCAGCAATTCCTTCAGCTCGCGATGCTCCTCCGTGGTGCCACGGGCCAACAGGCTGCTGTGTGTCGTGTCGGCGGTCAGTTGCAGGTTGGCGACCATTTCCGCATCGACCATCCGCATGAATGCTTCCAGTTTGCTCTTCTGCATCGGATAAGCGACCAGTTTTCGAGGCGCCGCGGCGGGTCGAGAGTCCAGTTCTCGCAAGGCCTCCTCGGCGATCGCCAGATCTTCCGGTTCGGCCCAGATGACGACCCCCCTGCCGTCAGGGGAGGGAGTGACGACGGCCCGGCGAACGAGCGATTGGACCACCGTCACGGCTCTGTCGGGGCGGACCTCTTGAAGGTCCACGCGACGCACTTGCCGCTGGGCCCCACGTGCCGCTTGCACGACTTGCTCAACCGCCTGGCGAACTCGGTTCTGCTCATCCGCCGTTCCCCAAACCAGCAGCGAACTCGTGCCGAAGTCGGTGGCCAGTCGTGCCTCGGGTGCCAACGGTTGAATGGCCGTCACCAGAGTGGATAGATCGGAACGTGGAACTCGGTGGACTTCCAACGTCTCGGCCCGTCCCGGTGGAGCGACGTCGATTTCCTCCAGGGACTGGGCAATCTGCTCATGAATGTCCGGCGTGGTCCAGGCCAACAGACGGCGGCGAGCCGACTCGGGAATCAATCGCGTACCCGGCAGTAGTGTATCCAGAGTCGTCTGGGCGGTGGTAACGTCGACATGTTCCAGGGCGTAAACCCGCAGTTCAAAGCGAGGGGCGTCGGGAGAGTCCACGTCCAATTCGCCGAGTAGTTGTTCGACGATCGCATGCTGTGCGGGGCGAGCCCAGATGGAGAGTTCTCCCGGCTCGGCGTCCGTGATGACTTTCAAATCGGCCATTTCGGAACTGAGGGTCTCCAGGACGCTCAGAAACCGCGTCCGCTGAGCCCCCGACACGGGATAGATCTTGAGACGACGGCGTTCCTCGGGCTGCGAAAGGCTCTCCAACCTTAACAGAGTCTCCTCGACCGCCTCGTGATCCTTGGCCGTGGCCAGGATCAGGAGCCGTTCCGAGTCGTCCGGCGAAACGATCCGAGCGTTGGGGACCAGCCGGGAAAGTACGCTGGTCGCCATCGTGCGATTGGGTGGGAGGTCATAAGCTTGCAGCGAAGGGGCATCCTCACCGACCTCGCGAGAACCAAGCTGTTCGATGATCGGGCGAATCTTGTCGTGATCTCGCGGAGCCCCCCAAGCGATCAGCCGGTTGGCCTGTTGGTCGGCAGTCACCCGAAGATCAGGAGCGATAGCCTCGATGTTTTCCAACAACTGCGTCATCTGGTTACCAGGGACGCGATAGACTTCCAGCTTGGGTAAGCGGTCGACCGGATCTCCCGCCTTCATGCGTCCGAGGATGCTTTCCACGGCCGTATGCTGCTTGGGAAGGGCGTAGACATTCAGTTGGTCGGCCTGTCGATCGACAACGATTTGCGCCCCCGAAACCAACTTTTCCAGTACTTCCAACACGGCCTCCGCCTGGAGACCATCCAGTGGATAAACAACCAACTCGGGGGAGGGCGTCGGAGGAGGCTGAGCCGGCTTGGACGGTTTCGGAATCGACTCGATGATGCTGCTGACCGCGCGGACCACTCCCGCCGTGTCCGTGATCAGAATCTGGCCCGTCTTCTGCAGGGCCACGGCGGTCCCATGGGGTCCCAGCAGCGGAGTGACTTCGGCCACCACGTCGGTCGGCGGCCGCCCTTCCAAAGGAATGAGGACGCTGACAAACTCAAACCGACCCCGCTTCTCCAGCTCACCAGGAGGAATCCGAGGTACAAGCCCTTCGGGAATCCCCTCGGTCAAATCGAGCACGATCAACATTTTGTCCCGCCGAATCAGCGTGTAGCCCTTGCTCAGCAAGACGCTGTTCAACAGGTCGAGCGCTTCCGTCGGCGTGTACTGCCGGTCGTCGGTGTAGTTGAACGATCCGGCCGGTGGGGCATCCATGACCAGCGACAGTCCCGACTGCTCGGCGAACCAATCGAGCACTTCCGACCATTTCTGCAGTCGGAACTGAAAGGACAATCGCGGTTCGGCCGCCATCTCATCCCATTGGGCTCGCTGAGCCGCCGTCAGTACGCCCACCAGTTTCTGCTCAAAATCCATTTGCACCTGACGGCGCCGGTCGACGTCCTGTCCCGCCTCGGCCAAAGCCTCCGCCCGCTCGGTCACCAGCGTCGAGATTTCGGTCCGCTGCTCCTCGGTCAATTCCAGTTGAGCGGCGACTTGCGGGGTCGCCAACCGCATGCCATCCGAAAGGCCGGCTGGCCGAACCGAGGGCTGTTGTGCCGACAGCCCTCGGCTACCAACAGATCCCATCGCTCCGAAGCTCGCCAGCGCCCCGGCCAGTACCAGGAAAGCCGATACCGGCCAAGCCTGATAGCGACGGCCAGGTGTGACGGAAAGGGGAACGAAAGTGACCGCTCCCGCATGACGAAACAGGCTGATTGGGGGGAATTTGTGCAGTAAGGAGGGCATCGCGGGGCTCCTGGCGGCGGGAAGCCAAGTCTTGTGGCGGGCTTTGTTGGAGAGGTTTCTTCCCAGACTAACTCGCCACCGGCTCACCGTAAAGCTCGCTCACCGTAAAGCTCGACCGCCGCGACAGTTCGAATACCGCGACAGTCAAAGACTTGCACTTTAGGAAATCGCGTTCGAGTACGAGTACCGCTTCACTGAGTACGCGTACGATGGGGCTGATCGATACACGATCGCCTAAAGTCCAGTCAAGAACCACGACGCTCAAGAACCGCGAAGTACCATCACCACAAAAACCTCATGGCCGGAGAGTCGTCAAATACTCGACGACATCCACCAATTCCTGAACGGTCATCGCCTTCTGGAGATCAGCGGGCATGAGCGACACGTTCAGTTTGTGGATCTCGGCCACTTCGGACATGGGATAAGCCTGGACAATCGCCTCGGCGTTCTTAATCACCACCTCGTCATTCGTTCGGCTGACCAGGATGCCGGTGACCAGATTACCATCTTCCAATTCCACGGCATAGGTTTCGTAGTTGTGGCTGATCCCGGCGCTGGGGAACAGGATGGACTCAAACAGTGCCTCGCGACTTAATTTCGCACCGATTTCCGTCAGTGCGGGCCCCACTTCCTTCCCTTCGCGCCCCACTTGGTGGCACTTGGCACATTCGCCATGCGTGGCGAACACCTTTTGGCCCCGCTCGGGATCCCCACGCATTTTCACCAGGTCCTGAATGGGGGGAAGCGGAGCGTCATCCTTGCTGGGAGGAAGAGGAAAGACCTTGGCGGCCGCCTCCCGGATTTCGGGCGAATTGGAACGGTTCAGCGTCGAGGCGGCGGCGTCCTTCAAGGCCATGGGCAACGTCTCCCGCTCCGCCATGCTCAACAGACGTCGGGCACCATTGACGGTCCGGCCGGCAGCCTGGGTCGCCAATCGTCGTAACTCGAGATCGCGCGTCTCATCCCGAATGACCTCCAGCAAAAGAGGGGTACCGCGACCATCGGCCGCCGATCCCAAGACTTCCGCGGTCGCCAGGGATCGTTCCAGATCCTCGGACTGAAGAGCATCTCGGATCAACTCCTGCTGCTCGCCGGCCAGGAGGTCGGGCTCGTCGGCCAGCTGCATCCCGACGAGGCGGACGCCCGTGACCTGCCGGAGCCGGTGGTCGTCGCGGAGCTGCTCCTGGAGGCGTTCCTGGCAGGAGTGCCGACGGCCGGGCATCCTCCGGTGCAGTCCCCTGCGTTGGTGCGCCACCCGGCCCTGACCC
>JBJHCD010000497.1:4000-5121 GCA_050485845.1 Pirellulaceae bacterium
ATGCGAATCGCCTCGACTCCCAAGCTTCCCGCGCTCTGCTGCTGGGAAAGTTCCAGCAGATCATCGTGGAACTCGGAGACCCCAAACTTGCCGACCAGCGAGACAAACTGCTCGGAGCGGGGGAGACCTTTGAGGATCGAGCTGAGTGCTTCGCGCAATTTGGCATCCTGTAGCTCGTTCGGATTGAGTCGGCCGAGCGACTCGGTGATGATCAGCTGGCGCTCCTCGGCTTCACCGCCGAAATCTCCAAAGGCCAGCGTTCGCAGGGCCTCGGACTTCGCCTCGCCGCTTTGAAAATCGAACGCGCGGAAGTAGCGAGGGAGCGGTCCCGCCGAGGAACTCCCTTGGGAAATCAGTTGAGCCAGCAATTCGGGAGTTTGCCGAGCGCGGGAGCGCCAGACAATGTCCCTTCCGGCCGGTGTGTTCCATTGGTCGCCCACTTGTTCGAGCCACTGATCAAAAAAACGATCCCACTGGCGATCGGCGGCGATCCCGAGCGCCTCCAAATACCAGCGGTCCTTGCCGTCATGTCGTTGGGCCAGCTCGGCCCATATCTGGGGAGCTTGAGAATCTTCGTTGTGCCGGAGGGCGATCGCACACTCCCGCAGCACCTGCGGATCCTTTTCTTCGGGCAAGAGTTTCGCGATGAGCGGGACGACATCCAGGTCATTGCGTCGAGCCAGGCGGAGCGCCACGATGCGAAGGTCGGGATTCTCGTTCTTCAGGCCGGCGTCGACTAGGTGGGGCAAGCTCTCCACGACCTCCCCCAACACCCACAAGGCACGAGCCCGAATACGAGGATTGTCATCTTCATGATAGACCTTCAGCAGGGCTTCTTCCGCGTCGGCTCCAAACTGCGTCAAGGCGGTGTAGGCGAGATAGCGGACGGAGAGATTGGGATTCTTGAGGGCCTCGACTGCTCCCTCCACCGAGTCAAAATCAAACTCGGGGACCTCATACCGATGGCCGGGGGGGGCGATCCGGAAGAGGCGCCCACGGTCCAAGTCCTGCATGTTGTGACCACCGACGCCGGGATCATACCAATCGGTAATAAAGACCGATCCATCCGGCGCCACGCAGACATCGGCAGGGCGGAACCAATTATCGCGAGCCCCATGGAC
>JBJHCD010000498.1:0-5120 GCA_050485845.1 Pirellulaceae bacterium
GATTGGGGCCGCGGCGGAAAAGGTGGTTCCCTCCATGTGCATCGTCTACATGCTCGCCTGCCTATTCGTGATCTTCAGCCATCTCGGCGCGGTTCCCGGACTCGTCTGGCAGATTTTCTCCGAAGCCTTTTCCCCGCAGGCCTTCGGCGGGGGACTGCTCGGGGTTCTGGTCATCGGAGTTCAACGAGCGGCCTTCAGTAACGAGGCGGGGGTCGGCAGCGCGGCGATCGCACCCAGCGCTGCTCGGACCGATGAACCGATCCGCGAGGGGACGGTGGCGTTGATGGAGCCCTTTATCGACACTGTCGTCGTCTGTTCGCTCACCGCCCTGGTGATCCTGATCACGGGGGCGTGGCAGAATGAAGAGTGGATCGTGAATCAGGGACTCGAAGGGGCTGCCCTGACGTCCAAGGCATTTGAACAGGAACTCCCCTGGTTCCCCTATGTGCTGACCGTCGCGGTCGTCCTGTTCGCCTACTCGACGCTGATCTCCTGGAGCTACTACGGCGAACGCTGTTGGGCTCACCTGTTCGGCCTTCGCAGCACGATCGTCTACCGGATTCTGTTCATTATCGCCGCCTTTGTCGGGGCGATCGTGAACCTCGGCGCGGTCCTCGACTTCTCCGACATGATGATCCTCTCCATGGCCTTTCCCAACATCCTTGGGCTCCTGCTGCTCGCTCCCCAAGTCCGTCGGGATCTGCTGGACTACTGGCGTCGCCTGGAGTCGGGTGAGATGGTTCCCGACCGCTGAGACCAGGACGCGCCGTTACGTGGGTCGGCTTGATCGGGCCCATCGGCTCGCAGGCGAGCTGGCCGTGGCTCCGTTCTCCCGAACGGAGAGTCCGCCGACTCTCCCGAGTCGGCGAAATACCTCCACCGTCCATTTCTTTCACGTTGGTGTCAAGGCTAAGAAACCAATGACACCAAACGACTTACAGCTCAAGACATTGCTCTACCCGGCGCTGTCCAGCTCGGGGCGATGCGTCCCTGGCAAAGGCCCAGCCAAGAAAATCGGCGGACCGACAAAGTCAGAAAAAAGAGCCGGAATGCCTCACAGCCCGAGAGCGGGCAAGTCGGCGCGAAATTGCCGCTCGACTAGAGCATCAGCATGAGCCCGAAACCGACCATGGCGGCTCCTGCAAATTGCACGCTCTGCTGAGTCAGCCATGTCGCCAACGTTCGGCCCATCAATACTCCCGCTCCGTGCAAGAGGGTGGTGGAGAGGAGGAAACCGGCGGCGTAGGGTGCCAAGCTCCCGCCCGGCAGCATTTCCGCGACATGAGCATGACCGTGGAAAAAAGCAAACAGCGAGACCAGGCTCAGCGCGAGCCAGTGGGGGGTTAGCCGAGTTGCGACGATGAGTCCGCCGAGCACGAGGACCGAGAGAGCCAGCCCCGATTCGACCGCGGCCAAGGGCATCCCGCAGGCTGCCGCGATTCCCCCAATCAGCATGCTCCCCAAGAAAGCCAGGGGAATCCGCCAGAGATTGCTTCCCCCGAGAGTTACCGCCAGCAGTCCGACCGCGACCATTGCCAGCAAATGGTCGATTCCCATCAGCGGGTGAATCGAGCCCGCGACAAAGTTGCCAAGATGTCCCGGATGGAAGTCTCCCCAATGCGAATGTCCCGGGTGAGCTTGGGCGACGCTGGAGACGAGGACCACCGAGTTCGCAGCGACTGCCATGGACAGGGGGAGAACGACACGACGGCGGGTGGGAATGCGTGACATGGTGCAGTGGCCCTCGGGGGCGACGAGAAGCAAGCAGCGAAAAAGGACGCTGCGGTACCCTATCAGTGCCCCCAAAAATTGTCAACTTCGCCGGCAGGTTTTGGCGTCAGGGCGTCAGGGCGTCAGGTCGTCAGGTAAAAGCGACAGGAGCCGCGGGGCTCGGGGGCTCGGGGATCTGGGGGGGTGGCCGTCGAATTCCCCTTGGTTTACCTTCTTGATGGGGAGCGGTGGTGAAAGCTGGGGATCGCGGTCGAGCCACCAGGGATGTACAGGACGAAATGGACTTTTGGCGAGTGAAGCCGACGTTTCTCGAGGACAGTCGAAGTTGATGACGCACAATGGGACCGCTCTCCAGGCCGAAATGCATGCCCGGCCCACCTCGACTCCCCAAGTCCGGACACTGCGGATCGGACCACTCGAAATCGATCCGCCGATTCTCCAGGCCCCGATGGCCGGATTCACGAATTACGCCTTTCGCCAGATGGTCCGCGACTACGGAGGAGCGGGGCTGCAGGCCACGGAGATGATCAGCGCTCGCGGCTTCGTCTGGATGGATCAACAGGAGGCCGAACACCCGGATCGTTTGTGGGGAGTGAAGGAGGAGCCGCGCCCGCTGGCCGTGCAAATCTGGGACAACGACCCCGAAACACTCGCCCAAGTCGGGGCCCGACTGGCGCACGAATACCAGGTGAGCCTCGTGGATATCAATTTCGGCTGTCCCGTTCGTCAAGTCACGGAAAAGGCACACAGCGGTTCCTACCTGCTCCGATATCCCGACGTGGTGGGGAAAATTGTCGAGCGGGTGGTGCGAGCGTGTGAGCCGACGCCGGTTACCGCCAAGATTCGACTCGGCTGCACCCGAAGCGAAGTGAACGCCATCGAGGTGGCTCGAGTGGTCGAGGCGTCGGGAGGAGCCGCGTTGACCGTCCACGGCCGAACGGCTCAAGACTTCTTCAAGGGCCAAGCCGATTGGGACCAAATCGCTCGCATCAAGCCCCATGTCAATATTCCACTGATCGGCAACGGGGATCTCGACAGTGCCGAGAAGGTGGTGGCCGCCTTTGAGCGTTATGGCGTGGATGGAGTGATGATCGCCCGAGCCTCGTTGGGACGTCCCTGGCTGTTCCAACAAGCGGCGGCCGCGATTCGAGGAGAACCGATTTCCCCCGATCCATCACTTGAGGAACAGCGAGCTTGCATGCTGCGACATTATCGACTGGTGGTGGAACGATTTGGCGAGCGAAAAGGGACCGTGCTGATGCGGAAATACGCTTGCTGCTACGCACAGGGAATTCCGGGTGCCAGGCAATTCCGCAGCGCCGTGGCCCAAGTCGGTTCCCGCCAGGAATTTGAAAGCGTGGTCGAGCGGTATTTTCCTCGGGAATCGCCGAGCGAAAGCGGCCCCCAGCCTTCTGGGTGAAATTGCCATGATCTGGCCGCCGGAGTTTCGCCAACCGGAGTCGAGTCCATTGCGATTCACATTGACCCATCGCGACGACGTCGTGGAACTTCAGGTCCCCACGCCGGCCACTGTGTGAAAGTCGTGAGTGAATTGAGTGAGCTGAGTGAATTGAGTGAGCTGAGTGAATTGAGCGAGTGCGTCGGACGGCGGATGAAGGGCTCGAGGTGAAGGACCTGAGATGAAGATTGCCTATTTGGATTGTGCCAGTGGAATCAGCGGAGACATGACGTTGGGGGCGTTGGTCGATGCCGGCGTTGACCTGGAGGCGATACAAGCCGGTATCGATTCGCTTGGGCTTCCTTCCTGCCGTCTGGTTGCCGAGGAGGTGAAGCGGCACGGTTTTCGAGCCACCAAGGTCCGAGTGGAACATGAACCGGAGCATGCACATCGGCACTTGCATCACATCACGGACATGATTGATGGAAGTCAATTGTCGCAAGCTCAGAAGGATCTGGCGAAGCGGATATTCACTCGGTTGGGCGAGGCTGAAGCCCACGTGCATGGAACGACCATTCGCAAGGTGCACTTTCACGAAGTCGGCGCGGTGGACTCGATCGCCGACATCGTGGGGGCCGCCATCGGCTGGGACCTGCTGGCCGTGGACCGGATCGCATGCAGTCCCGTTCCGACGGGTGACGGATACATTCAAATCGCCCATGGTCGGGTCAGCGTCCCGGCCCCCGCCACGGCGGAATTGCTGAAGGGTGTGCCACTCGCTCCATCCATCGTGCGGAAGGAACTGACCACGCCCACCGGCGCTGCCCTGGTGGCCGCCCTGGCGGATCAGTTCGGCCCTCTTCCCCCGATGACCATCCAAGTGATTGGGTATGGGGCGGGCGACAACGATTTTCCCGAGCAGCCAAATGTTCTACGCTTGTTGGTCGGTGAGGCCTCCGACTCGACCACGACTCAGGATATTGTGTGGGTGCTGGAGACGAATCTGGACGACGTGAGTGGTGAGCTGATCGGACACTGCTCGACTCGCTTGGCCGAGGCGGGTGCCTTGGATGTCTACAGCACCGCGATTCAGATGAAGAAGAATCGCCCGGGAGTGAAGTTGAGCGTACTCTGTCAGGCCGCCGACGTGGACCGGTTGGAGCGAATCATTTTTCGCGAAACAGCCACGCTGGGAATCCGCCGCTGGCCTGCCAGTCGCCACAAGCTGGAACGAAAGTCACACGAAGTGGAAACCCCCTGGGGCCCCGTGGTCGGCAAGCTCGCTCTGCTTGACGACGGAACGGTCAGTTTTTCGCCCGAGTTTGAAGCTTGCCGAGTGATCGCGGATCAACATCAGGTGCCGCTCCGCGAGGTCTACGATGCGGCCAGGCGGGCGTCGGGGACCACAAATTCTCCCTGAATCGCTTCCCTGCCAGGGGCACCCGGGAATGGTTGCCGCCGAAGTCTTCCTGAGCGTGACTTCCTGAGCATCCAAGGCCCCCTGCCCCCGTTTCAGGCCCCCAGCTCCAGGCCGCGGAAGCTTCTGCCGGGCTGCGCTACTCGCGGGACGTTTCGCTGGGGCTCGCCCGCGAGCCAATGGTCTCAGCGGCAGGGGCATGAATTCGCGTCAGCCCGCGACCGGTCCGGACGATCCACGAGCCATCCACGGCCGCAACGCCATACACGATGTCCGTGGCGGAAATCTGGCTCTCGGCGACCTCCACGAGCTTCGGGCCCCCGGCCAATGTCACCACCTGTCCATCCTGACAAAAGATGACGAGGTGTCCGTCATGGGCGACCGGAGTCGCCCAAACGGCACTGGGCAGTCGATGCTGCCAGAGCATTTCGCCCGTGTCGATGGCAACGCACTGGAGCACCCCGACCCGATTCACGAAATAGGCGTGGTTGTCGATCGCCACGGGGGACGCATAGCCGACCGAGACGCGGGGAGCCCGCCAGGCGACACGCGAATCGTCCCCTGGGCCCGGAC
>JBJHCD010000499.1:0-5115 GCA_050485845.1 Pirellulaceae bacterium
GGGCCCTCCTGCAAATGCTGGGGCCTCTCGGGAGTTTTCGGAGTGATTGGAGAGATGGGGGGAAATTGGGAGATCTGAATGAGCCCCGAAATGCAGCGAGTCATTGCTTGGAGCACTCGAGTCGGTTCGGTCCTGCTCGTGCTGCTGCTGGGCGTGGCCGGCTATATCGGGCTGGTCCAGACCGCCCCCCGAATCCAGGAGGACGATACCCCACGAACCCTCCCCAGCGTCGCCGTGTTTCGCCCAGTCGCCACTCCCGTCCGCCGGCAATGGCGTGGCTTCGGAACGGCCCGTCCCTACCAGGCCGCCGACGTTCCGGCTCGAGTAGGAAGTCTCGTTCTGCGAATCTCTCCCCATATTCGAGCGGGAGTCCGGGTTACCGGCGGCGAGACGCTGTTGCTGCTCGATCCGAGTGATTTCGAGCGACAGGAAGAAGCCGCTCGTTACCGCATCGAAGAAATGGACGCTCAGCTCGACGCCCTGGACGTCGAACAGCAGCGATTGGAAACGCGTCTTGCCATCGAGCAGGAAGACGTCCAGTTGGCCGAAATTGACCTGGAGCGTTCTCGAACGCTCTTTGAACAGAACGTCGAAACACAACAGCAAGTCAATATCGCTCGACGAGAAATGTTGGCAGCCAAACGGGCTCTCTTTGTCACGGAAGAGACCCTCGCACAACTTCCCCTTCGACGAAAACGGTTGGAGGCCAATCGCCGGACACTCGAGGCGGAACGAGCCCAAGCGGAATTGAACCTCCGTCGATGCACCATCGTCAGTCCGATTGCGGGCGTCGTACAGGCGCTGGACGTGGATGAAGGTGAGAATGTCTCGGCGGGTCAACGAGTTGCTCGAGTGGTCGACCTTCGACGTGTTGAAGTTCCACTGCGTCTCCCTGTTTCCGCGCGCCGCTTCGTCTCTCTGGGCGATGACTTGCGAATCGAGTCGACCGGAGCCATCCCACGTGCTTGGGACGCCAGGGTGGTTCGCATCGCTCCCGAAGATGATCCCGAAGCACGCACGATGACCGTCTTCGCGGAAGTCGATCAGGAGCCGGTTTCGCTCGAGTTCGGCTCGCGTGAAGGTCAGCAACTTCTATTCCCTGGCTCCTTCGTCTCGGGCATCTTGTCGGGAGAGCCGTCGGAACCTCGGTGGGTCGTGCCGCGGGGAGCCCTGCGGGAAGGCCGAATCCAATTCGTCGAAAATGGGACCTTGCGCAGCCGCCCCGTGCAAGTTGACTTCACGATTCAGCAGGAACTTCCCGCCCTGGGCCTGGACGATGACCAATGGGTCGTGCTGTTCGATGACCTTTCATCGCTGGACCAGGTCCTCACGGCGGCATCTCCCGTTCTGCGAGATGGACAGTCCGTGGAGGTGATTGATGTTCAGGTGGTGAGCACGGCTCGCCACGTCCCGCCATCGAGCGTGAAGAAGGAGAAAGATTCAGGTAGCTCGGATTCCGTGGAGACGCTCCCGTGAATCTCCCCCGTTTCGGAGTTGAACGCCCCGTCCCGGTCAACCTCATCATGGTCACGCTGCTGGTGATGGGGCTCTTCGCCGGATTGACGCTACGGCGGGAGTTCTTTCCTGAAATGACTCCCGACAAGGCGATCATTCAGCTCCCCTATCCCGGCGCCACACCGCGAGAAGTTGAGCAAGGGATGGCCATCAAGGTGGAGGATAAGCTGGCCGAACTGGACGACGTTCGGCGGATCACCACCACGCTCTCGGAAAACGGTGGGGGCATCATTGTCGAGTTCCGCGAGGGAAGTGACGCCGACGACGCACTGACCGACGTGGAGCGAGCCATCGATACCTTGATGGACCTTCCGGAGGAGTCCGAGCGGATACAATCGCGACTCTTGGAACCTCGAATCCCTGTCATTCGCGTGGTTCTCTTCGGCGATGTCGATGAAGGAGTTCTCAAGCGGGCCATCCGAGACATCCGCGATGACTTGCGAACGCTTCCCAGCATGGGGGAAATCCTGCTGGAGGGAGTTCGTGAATACGAGATTCGAGTCGACGTGGATCGGAACAAACTGATGCAATTGGGGATGAGCCTCGTGCAAGTTTCCGATGCCATCGGTCAGTGGATGACCGAGTTTCCAGGCGGGACCGTGCGTAGCCGGGGAGGCGACGTCAGGATTCGCACGATGGGAGTACCGGAACAGGAATTGGCCATTCGGGAAATTGTCGTGGCGGCTGGAAGTGATGGAGCGGCAATTCGTGTCGAGGATATTGCCCGGGTCAGCGAGCAGTTTGTCGATGAGCAGATCATCACTCGGTACAACGGGGAAAGAGCGGCCGGACTGACGGTCTTTCGTGTCGGCAGCCAAGATATCGTGGAGATGGCGGGGGCCGTTCGAGCCTATGTGCAAGGCCGCCGAGGAGAACCACTCCAAGCGTCCTGGATTGAAAAGCGGCTCGGCTCCAGTCGCTTTGAAGCTTGGGAAATCGGGGCCCATTCCGCCCGTCCTCTCCCACCCGGCACCCAAATCGAATCGGGATCGGACTTTGCTCGACTGGTTGAAGAGCGCCTCGACTTACTATTGCGAAATGCTCAGGCTGGGGCTCTCCTGGTATTTCTTACCTTGCTATTGGTACTTAATTGGAGAACGGCGATTTGGGTCGGAATTGGCCTGGCAACGGCGCTTGTCGGCACGCTACTGGCCATGCTGCTGCTCGACATCACCCTCAATTTGCTCACCATGTTCGGGCTGATCGTGGTCCTCGGGCTACTCGTGGATGATGCCATCGTGGTAGCCGAGAACATTCAAACTCGCCACGATCAGGGGGAACCGGCGCTCACCGCGGCCATCGAGGGTGCTCGGCAGGTTCAGTGGCCCGTTGTCGCCACCATTTTGACCAGCATCGTCGCTTTCCTTCCGCTCACCTTCATCCGCGGTCAAATCGGCGACATGCTGGGGGCTCTTCCCCTGGTCGTGGCTTGCGCGCTGGGAATGAGTCTCTTGGAGTCCCTGCTGATTCTCCCCAGTCATGTCGGCCACAGCCTGGCCAAGCGGGACCGTCGCGCTGCCCATCACCCACCCACTCGTCTTCATGAATTCGAGCAGCGACGCGATTACTGGATTTCCGAGCGGCTTGTCCCGACATATCAGCGTTTTCTGGACAAGGCACTTCGGGCTCGATACTTGTCATCCGCCCTGGCGATCAGCCTGCTGCTCATTTCCCTGGGCGTCTTGGCAGGTGACCGAGTTCCGTTCGTCTTTCTGTCGCGCACCGACGCGGAAACGGTAATTGTCGATGTGCGGATGCCGGTTGGAACGGGGATTCAACGAACGGCGGATATTGTCAGTCGGATTGAGCAAGCAGCCCGAGATCAGGAGGAAGTCATCGGGATTTCGACTTCGGTGGGCCAACGCAACAACCTGGAGACGGGACTGGCGGATGCCTATGCGCCGCACATCGCTCAGCTGGTCATTGAATTATCTCGAGTGGAATTTCGTCAACGTGAATCTCACCGAGTCATTGATTCCATCCGTCAGGCCCTGCAGGGGCGGTTGGGCGAAATCGATCGGTTGACGTTCGAGGAACTTGCGGGAGGTCCCGGCGGTCCGGATATCACACTACGAGTCAGTGGTGAATCATCCGAACAGATTGAAGAAGCGGCGACTCAGCTCAAACAACGACTCGCTCAATTTGCCGGAGTGTATGATATCGTGGATGATCATGATGTCGGCCAATTGGAACTTCAAGTTTCGCTACGTCCCGCCGCTTCGGCATTGAACTTGACGACGGCCGATGTCGCTCGGCAAGTCCGCGGCTACCTCTTCGGTTTGGAAGCCCATGTGTTTGCCGACCGGGAAGAAGACATTCACGTCCGAGTCCGACTCGACGAGACGACTCGGCGAAGCCTCCACGACGTGGAAAACAGCTGGATCGTCACTCCGTCGGGAACTCAGGTCCCTCTCTCGGAAGTCGCTCACATCGTGGAACGTTCGACCTATTCGACGATCAAGCGAGTCGATCGTCGGCGAGCGATTACGATTACCGCGGAGACGGCGCCCTGGCTCAGCCCGGAAGCCATTGTCGGCCGGCTAAACGCCCCTCAGACGGAAACTCGACGGTGGCTCGGACTTCTGCCATACGAGGCCCAGATCGGCCCGAGCCCGGTGGATCAGGTTCGCCAAGACTTTCCTCAGCTTTGGATCGAGTTTACGGGGCGGCAGGAGCAGCAGCGCGACGCATTTGCCTCCCTTCCGTACGGTTTCCTCGCCGCGGTGGTGATGATCTATGTCATTCTCGCTTGGCTGTTTTCCAACTACTTTCAGCCGCTGGTCGTGCTTTCCGTTGTCCCCTTCTCATTGGTCGGCGTCATCTGGGGACATTTTCTCCTCGGCTACGAATTGACGTTCCTCAGCCTGATTGGTTTCGTCGCTCTCTCCGGTATTGTGGTGAATGATTCGCTGATTTTGGTCCAGTTTTACAATGCCCGCCGCCGGGAGGGGGACTCGGTGCATGATGCCTTGATATCCGCGGGGGGTGCCCGAGTGCGAGCGATTCTGCTGACCACGGTCACGACCGTGCTGGGGCTGACGCCACTGATCCTCGAGCAATCGTTTCAGGCCAAGTTCCTCATCCCCATGGCCATTGCCATCGCCGCCGGCTTGATTTCCGCGACGATGTTGATCTTGCTCGTCCTTCCCTGCTTCATGCTGATCTTCGATGACTTGATGGCCTGGGGATATTTTCTTTGGAATGGCCGGCCTCGCACTCGAAAAACATTGTCCAGCCCGCTTGCCGAGGAAACACATGTCCCTGCCTAACCGGCCGTCCGTGACCTACCTGCACTGTATTGCTCAGCCCCATCGTACTCGTACTCATTGAAACGGTACTCCCACTCCCACTCGTACTCCCACTCCTACTCCCACTCCTACTCCTACTCCTACTCCTACTCCTACTCCCACTCCTACTCCTACTCCTACTCCTACTCCCACTCCCACTCCCACTCCCACTCCTACTCCCACTCCTACTCCCACTCCTACTCCCACTCCTACTCCCACTCCTACTCCTACTCCCACTCCTACTCCTACTCGAAGGGATGGCTCGGAAGCATCGATCGAGTACGAGTACCGCGATGCTGAGTACGAGTAGGAG
>JBJHCD010000500.1:0-5110 GCA_050485845.1 Pirellulaceae bacterium
CTCTGGCACCGCGTCACAACACAACGCGCCGATGAATAGGCTCTACCTGACATGGCAGACGGTTCTCGTGACGCCGTGTCACAGCCAGCGCCGCCGGCACGCCGGGGGGTGGGTGAGGCAAGTCGAGGAGATGGCGGAACATTCTCGTGACACGGTGTCACAACCGGGCAGCTGGCAACATCGGTAGACTACGGGCAGGGGGCCCCAAAGGCGGCAGAAACTTGAACCTCTCGACGCCGATCGCGAATCAAGGGATGTTAACTACCTTCTCCCTGACTCGTCCAATAAAATTTTATATTAACCAAACAAGGAGTTTTTTTTGAACGAAAGCAAGATCGTAGTCACTGAACGATTGCGTCGTGAAGGCCGATGGGCCGAAGCGAGCAAGTTCAAGGATGCCGCAGCTGCCAACTTCCGAGACAGCGGCATGACGCGTGCCCAAGCAAACGAGGCCGCTTGGAACGCGACGGCTGAGAAGTTCCCGCCATTGTCCATTGAGCCCGCCGAATCGGAAGACGGGCTACGGGATGCCGCGTCGGCGGTCTCTCAACCGATTCCGTGGCGTGACCTGCCGACGGAGGCCAACTTCGACGACGAGGTACGGTGGGTCCATCAGCAGTACATCGTCATCCTTGAGGAATCGCCTCGTGGTCGGATCATTCACTCAGCGGCCCCCGTATCGGCCCTCGCGACCGACTTCGCCCCAGGCCAGGACGTCGGTGGTGACACGTTTGGCCACTCGGACCGATGGAAAAACCCCCCGCCGGGTTGTGTGCGACGGGCACGAGGGTACCGTGCCGATTTCTTTGCGCCCGGCCGGCAACAAGGCCCTGGCTGGCGGTTTGTACCAGGAGCTTGAGGTGGCGGCAGGTGGGGTACATGGAAGGCGTGCGTCTGAGGCGGTAGAATCTTCCGTAATAGTCCGGGATATCGACTCGCTCGGCGACGCGAGTCGTGATCTTGCGGCGCGGAGCCGAAACAGCGGAAACGCGAGGCATTGGTCGGATTGGACGGCATGTGTCGTAGCCGAGTGCCGCGAACCGCCTGGTTACCTGAGTGGGGGAGGAGGCCGTCTCCCGAGTACATGATGAATGAATTCCCGATCCGACGTGTGGATCGCAGCCGTGCACAGTCGGTGGAGCCACTTGGCACCAAACCCAAGTTCTGGTTCCGAGATCAAGGGCAGCGAATGCTTTTTAAGGCTGACGATCGGGAGACAGGTGAGGACTGGGCGGAAGTGGTTGCCTCCCAGCTTTGCACATTGCTTGGGTTGCCGCACGTCGAATATGAACTAGCGGTGGAGGTGGATGATGAAGTTGACCTTCGCCCCGGCGTAGTGTGTGCGAATATGGCCCGTAAACCCATCGTCCTGGTGCTGGGCAACGAATTACTCCTGGAAATCGATCCTGGATATCCGAGCCGACAACGATTTCGCGTGAGACAGCATACTATTGCTGCAGTGTGTGACATTGTGGCAAAGCTCGCGATTCCGCCAGAGGCTTGGATGAGGAACGCACCCAGTCAAGTGAAGTCGGCCTTGGACGCCTTTTCCGGCTACGTTATGTTGGACGCTTGGATCGCCAATCAGGACCGGCATCACGAGAACTGGGGAGCATTACGGGACATGGAGGCGGTCCGACTCGCCCCTACCTTTGACCATGGGGCGGCACTGGCTCGGAATCTACTCGATTCGGAACGTCTCGAACGGCTGACGACCCGGGACCGGAACCGCACGATCGACGCCTTCGCTTCGCGTGGACGGAGTGCCTTCTATCGTTCGATAACCGATCGGAGGCCGCTTGGATTGTCCGATGCATTTCTGGATTTCAAGGCGCGAGTCCCGACAGGGGCCGTTGCTTGGCTGGATCGGCTTGCAACCGTGAGCCGGGATGATGTTTGGGGTATACTGGAGAAGGTGCCCGAGCACCGGATGACCGATGTATGCAGGGAATTCACAATGGAATTGCTAATGACGAACCAACAGCGACTGCTGGAGTAGGATACGCCGCATGAGTTCATTATTCGTGGCCTGGCGCCCCCCAATGCCCGATCTAACAGGCTGGCGGCCCGTGGGGCGGCTGGAGTATGACGGAGGTTTGTACCGTTTCTGTTATACGCATGGGGCGGGGAAACCGGGGTTTCGACCATTTGCAGGGATGGGCGATTTGCAGCAAGTGTACGAGTCGGAGGCGCTGTTTCCCCTGTTTGCGAACCGACTTCTATCCGAGTCGCGCCCCGAGCATGACGCCTATCTACGATGGAGCGGGTTCGACACCGATCACCGGCCCGAACCGATCATGGTATTGGGAGTAACCGAGGGTCTTCGCCAGACGGATGCCGTTGAGGTATTTCCTTGTCCGATTCCGGACGCTGAGGGTTGCTACACGAACAAGTTCTTTCTACATGGCATTCGTTGGCTGCCGGACGTCACCTTGGAGAGGATTGGCAGGCTGGAGGATGGAGAGCAGTTGAAGCTGATGCTCGACCTGCAAAACGAGCACGATCGGCAGGCAGTCGCGGTGCGGACGGAATCGGAGATGATGCAGATCGGCTACGTTCCCCGATACCTCGCCCATGACGTGTGGCAACTTTTTGAGCGATGCGGCACAGATGTCGTCAAGATGCACGTTGCTCGAGTCAACCGAGATGCGCCCCTGCAAAATCGTGTTTTGTGCCAGATGCGTGCGTGCTGGCCGGATGGATTCAAGCCCTGTAGTGGCGAAGATTTTTCACCGATCCCGGCAAATGTGCCGGAGCGATGCGAATCGTGACGTGACAACCTACGCAGCCCAGACTCGCGACAACACGTCGGCCTGCTCGAGTACCGTCTGGGTCGCCTTTTCCTGCTTGTCGGGCGGATAGCCGTAACGCCGGAGAATTCGCTTCACTAGGACTCGCAAGTTCGCCCGCACGTTTTCACGGACCGTCCAGTCGATCGTGATGTTGTTCCGCACGGTCCGAACAAGCTCCTGGGCAATCAACCGCAGCGTCTCATCCCCCAGCACCGAAACGGCACTGTCGTTCGTTTCCAACGCGTCATAGAACGCCGTCTCGTCCTCGGCCAGGCCTAACTGCTCGCCACGGCGCTGGGCTTCCCGCAACTGCTTGGCCAGTGAAATCAGCTCCTCAATCACCTGCGAGGTCTCAATGGCTCGGTTCTGGTATCGGCGGACCGAGTTTTCCAGCATTTCGGCGAACGATCGAGCCTGAACAACGTTCTTCCTGCCTCGCCCCCGAATCTCCCCCTGCAATAGCTTTCTGAGCATTTCCACCGCCAAGTTCCGCTGGGGCATGCCGCGAATCTCGCTCAGGAACTCGTCGGAAAGGATGGAAATGTCCGGCTTCTGCAGACCGGCCGCTGCGAAGATGTCGATCACCTCGTCCGACGACACGGCTCGCGAGACGATCTGCCGAATGGCGTGGTCAACATCCTCCGGATTACGCCGGTCACCAGGAGCGTTCTTCGCCAAGACTGCCTTCACGGCCTGAAAGAAGGCCACGTCGTCACGGATGGCCAACGCCGAATCATGGGGTACGGCCAAGGCAAAGGCCCTGGTCAATTCTCCCACGGCTTGAATGCACCGGGACTTCCCGTCGTCCTGTGCCAGAACGTGCTCCTGGGCCTCCGGAAGGAGACTCAGCTTCGCCTGCGGTAGCCCTTCCGTCCAAGCCGACCAGTCGAACCCGTGGAACAGTCCCCGGCAGACCTCGTATTTCTCGAGCATCACCGCGACCGCCTCTTCCTGGTCGATCGCGGTTTGGCCCCTCCCCCCGCTCTCCGTGTAACTGGCCAATGCCTGCTTCAGTTCATGTGCCAGCCCCAGGTAGTCGACCACCAGCCCGCCAGGCTTATCCTTGAAGACGCGATTCACCCGAGCGATGGCCTGCATGAGTCCATGGCCCCGCATCGGCTTATCCAGATACATGGTGTGGAGGCAGGGAGCATCAAAACCGGTCAGCCACATGTCCCGGACGATCACGATCTTGAACGGGTCCTCCGGGTCCTTGAATCGCTTGGCCAGGTCTTCGCGCCGAGCCTTGCCCCGAATGTGCGGTTGCCAAGCCTCCGGGTCGGAAGCCGATCCGGTCATCACGACCTTGATGATCCCTTTGTCATCATCGTCATGGTGCCAATCGGGACGCAACCGCACGATCGCATTGTACAGGTCCACACAAATCCGCCGGCTCATGCAAACCACCATCGCCTTGCCATCGAGCGTTTCCAGTCGGCTCTCGAAATGGTGGACCAGATCGCGGGCGACCAGTTCGATTCGCCGTTCGGCTCCGGCCAAGGCCTCCAGCGCGGCCCACTTGGTCTTCAGCTTCTCCTTATGCTCCAGTTCCTCCCCCTCGGTCGCCTCCTCGAAATCGTCGTCCAGCCTCGGGCGTTTCGTCTCGTCGAGCTGCAATTTGGCAAGCTGGCTTTCATAGTAGATGGGAACCGTGGCGCCGTCCCTCACCGCCCGCTCGATATCGTAAATGCTGACGTAATCTCCGAAGACGGCTCGAGTATTCTTGTCGGTCAGTTCGATCGGCGTGCCGGTAAAGCCGATGAACGAGGCATACGGCAGGGCCTCGCGCATGTGCCGAGCGAAACCATCGATGAAGTCGTATTGGCTGCGGTGTGCCTCGTCGGCGATCACGACAAGGTTCCTCCGCTCGGAGAGCAGCGGGTGCTGGTCCTCTCCCTCGGTCGGAAAGAACTTCTGGACCGTCGTAAAGACGACACCGCCGGACGCAGTGGTGAGAAGTTCCCGCAGATGGGCGCGGCTCTGAGCTTGGACCGGGTGTTGTCGCAGCAGTTCATGACACCTGGCGAAAGTCCCAAACAACTGGTCGTCCTGATCGTTGCGATCGGTGATCACGACCAGCGTCGGGTTTTCCATGGCGGGATGCAGCACGACCCTCCCGGCGTAGAAGGCCATGGTGAGACTCTTCCCCGAGCCCTGCGTGTGCCAGACCACGCCGACTCGGCCGTCCCCTCGATCTCCCGCCGCTGTCACGGTTTCCTGGAGCGCCAGATTCACGGCGTGGTATTGGTGGTAGCCAGCCATTTTCTTGATCAGGACACCTCCACCGGCACCCCCTCGACGAGATCCTTGTGGATGAC
>JBJHCD010000501.1:0-5095 GCA_050485845.1 Pirellulaceae bacterium
CTGTCGGACTCCTCCTCGGCTATCCTCCCAGACGCGGCGGCCAGCGGGCATGGCTTTCGGGTCCCCCAGAGCCAGACTTCTCGAGCAAAATCGCGGAGTTCGTGCAGGTTCCACAAACGCTTCCAGCATGAATTCTGACCCTGGTTATCCGATTCATCCTGTATCGGGGGGCGCCACCGAGGTCTCCCCCGATCCCGCAGCATCTCGGGACGCAGCCTTGTCCAGGTGATTTCTTCCCCGTCTCCACGCAGCTCGCCTTCATAGGCCGCCAGCCAGTCCCCGAAAAACTGCAGCGCCCCGACGCCGTCGCAACACGCGTGGTGAAACTCGCCAATGACCGTCACTTCTGACTCGCCGCATCCCGTCCAGAATCGGACGCCCGCCTCCCGTCGTAGATCGATTCGATCCAGCTGATCCCAGTCCGGCAGCACGTTCCACTCATGCGGTACCTCGGGGGGCGAGGAACTCGCCGGGAACACCCACTGCCGGCCACGGAGGCCTCGAATTATTCGAGCAGTCAGGAGCGGATGACGGGGGAGTGTCCGCAGCAGGGCCCGAGACCAAGCATCAGGCTGAAGGCTCCCCGTCAGCTCGAGTTGCATCACGAACGTCATCGGATAGTCGATTCGGTCGTCAGCCACCAAGTAGGACTCAAAGTCCGTCAGCTGCAAGGGATTCGGCATCGATTCCACGGTAGTCGTCCACCTTTCGGCTCGCTAGGCGACTCAAAGTTCTATTTCGTGAGTTGCGATTTACTCGCCACTCAAATAAGGTAGCATCATGGATGAGATAAAATGGGGTATTTGGGCCCCAGAAACAGGACGCGCAAGGGCACTAATGGTCCACTAGTTTATCCTGTAGAGGGGGTGGCAGGAGCAGGGAGGTGATGCCGGGGAAGTAATGTAGGGAATATACGGACTTTTAGGGCAGTGTTATGAAATATCTCCTGCTTACGGGAGCGACCGGTCTGTTGGGTGCTTACCTGATTCGCGATGCCCATCGACTCGACCTCCCCCTGGCGGTTGTTGTTCGGTCCTCGCGAACCACCGGAACTGCGCGACAGCGAATTGAAAATCAGCTGGTTCGCTGGGAGCGAGAATGCGGACACGCCCTTCGGCGACCGGTCGTGTTGGAAGGAGACTTGACCGCTCCCCGACTCGGCCTGACCGCCGAACAACAAAATTGGCTCGGCGAAAACTGTTCGGCCGTTCTTCACAACGCGGCGAGTCTCACCTTTGTGGCCCAGGATTCCGAGTCGGAGCCTTATCGGAGCAACGTGGAGGGAGTCCGTTCGGTCCTCGATCTTTGTCAGGCCACGGGGATTCGAACTTTTCATCATGTTTCGACCGCCTATGTCTGCGGACTGCGAGAGGGCCGGGTCTTCGAGCAAGAGCTGGATGTCGGACAGGAATTGGGAAACGACTATGAGCGGAGCAAGGTCGCCGCGGAAAAGCTGGTCCGCTCCGCCGATCACCTCCGGCAAGTGACGGTCTTTCGTCCGGCGATCATTACCGGGGACTCGACCAACGGTTACACGAGTACATTCCATGGACTGTATGTCCCTTTGAAGGCGGCGTGTGGATTGGTTCAGGCGATCAGCGATGGCGAGTCGGTGGAGCTGGAGCCATTACTCCAGGCCTTCGCCTTGAACGGGAGTGAACAAAAAAACTTCGTCCCCGTGGACTGGGTTTCCGCCGTGATCATGCACATTGTTTCTCAGCCACGACTGCATGGCCGAACGTACCATTTGACTCCCCGCCGGCGAACTCCCGTCGGACTCTTGGCGGAAGTGATTCAGGAGTCCCTGCTGCAATCTCTCGCTCAGCAGCGTAAGGCGACGGCGGCCACCGCGTCGGGAAACTCCTTGGGTTTGGATGGTTTTTCTCGGGACTTGATCGAGCAGATGGACGTCTATCGATCCTATTGGCGCGACGATCCCGAATTCGACTCGGCCAATACCACCTGGGCGGCGCCTCACCTTCCATGTCCTGTCATGGACCGAGCGTTACTCAAGCGGATGTGTGACTATGCCATTCGTTCGAACTTCGGCTGGCCGATACCTCCGCCGTCGCTTCCGAAATGGGACACCGAGCGTCATTTTGTGGGAGACGATGTTCTGCCAGACAAAGATTCGCGAGTGGAGGATTCGTCACCGAAGTGGACCGTAACGGCTCCCTGGAGCGAGGATTTCCAGGGCGATTCATCGCGAGTCTGGGGATTGGTCGTGAGTGGGCCAGGAGGAGGGGACTGGTGTCTGAGACGCTTGCCATCAGGAGCGATCCGTTCGACACCGGGACTTTCGTCGGACTGTGAAGTGGTTGTCCATCTGCATGTGGACCTCTTGGCGGAACTAGTGTCTGGCGTGACAAGTGTCCACGATGCGGCCCTCGTGGGGAAGTTCTTGTGGGAATCAGAGACCCCCTTGGACTTTGCTTCGTTCGCGTCCTCGTTGGAGTCCGTGTTGCACACGGTCCGCATGGCGAATTCCCACGGTCCCCCATCCAACGAGTCATCCAAGCCTGATTTCGTTGGACGATCCCGCAACTAGAAGACGAGTTATTGGATTTCATGACAGGAAAAAGCGAATTTCTCCCGATTGCCATCGTCGGGCTCGGCTGTCGACTTCCCGGTGCCAGGAACCTGGACGAATTCTGGGACCTGCTGACGCGAGGGGGAAGTGATCTGGGGGAACTGCCGCCGGAACGATTTGATCGAGAACTGGTATTCGACCCCGAGCGTGGCGTTCGGGCCAAGTCCTACTCGAGTATCGGGGGCGTTTGCCCTCAAGTTCCCTTCGACCCAAGTCGTTGTCCCGTCCCGCCGGAATTGATCACGGAAGTCGACGAGGCACACCTTACGCTCTGTGACGTGGCGGCGGACGCCTGTCGCAGCGGAGGACTCGACCCTTTCAACCTACCGGAACGTCGAGCGGGAGTTTATGTCGGACACACGAGGGGAAGCAGCCGTTCGGCCGACTTGGTTTATGCCACGTTGGTGGAATCGACGGCCCAGTACCTACGTGAACTTGAATCGTTTCGCCACCTACCGAGACCGGAACTGGACCGATTGATCCAGGATGTAGTGGACCGAGTTCGCGCGGAGAACCCGAGGCGCAATCCGGAGGGTGGGCCGGAACTGGGGGCCAGCATGGCGGCGGGGCTGATCAGTCTGGCGTTCGGCTTGGACGGACCATACTGCTCCTTGAATGCCGCCTGTGCCTCGTCGCTGCAGGCGTTGGGCTTGGGAGTTCAGGCGCTACAGTTGGGCCAGATTGACGTGGCGATTGCGGGGGGAGCTTCCTTCTGCAAGGCGGATAGTCTCGTTCTGTTCTCTCAAGCAAGGTCTGTCACCGATACCGGCTCGCGCCCCTTCGATGCGAACGCGGACGGCTTGGTGACGTCCGAGGGGTTCATCGTCATCATTGCGAAGACGCTGGAGCGAGCTTTGGCCGACGGGAATCGAATCTTTGCCGTGATTCGAGGCATGGGGGTATCTTCGGATGGTCGAGGCAAGAGCCTGTGGGCTCCAAGAAAGGAAGGACAGATCGAGGCGATCCATCGGGCCTATGTCGGCGATGTTCGCATGGAGGATGTCCAGTATGTCGAGGCCCATGCCACGTCGACTCAGGTAGGTGATGCCACGGAAGTATCGGCGTTGTCGGAAGCGATGCAGTCGGCGTTCCCAACGGGAAAGCGAGTTCCCTTGGGGAGCGTGAAGGCCAATGTGGGACACACCTTGGAAACGGCCGGCATGGCGGGTCTGGTGAAGGCGATTCTGGCGATGCGGCATGGCGTGGTGCCTCGCCAAATCAACCTGGAGACACTGAATCCCAAGATTGCCTGGGAAAAGATTCCGTTTTTTGTCCCGACGCGGGATTGGGCCTGGGATCCTCCCTCCAAGGGAATTCCTCGCCGGGCCGCGGTGAACGCCTTCGGGATCGGCGGCCTGAACGTTCATGTCGTGGTGGACGAGTATGTCCCGGACCAGGCGAAGACGTTGGTCGAAAAGTGGCAGTCCCAGGGCGAAATCCTCGCTGAAAGAGAGCGACGGCGTCATGAGCCGATCGCGGTGGTGGGATGGGGAGCCGTTCTGCCCGGCGCTCGAACTTGGGAGCACCTGTGGGAAGTGCTTCATTCGGGAGAGCCACAGTTTTGTCCCATCCCTCCGGAACGCTGGGACCGACAAGTCGCTTTCGCTCCAGGGACCCGTTCGCTTTGGAAGTCTCCCACGGATCAGGCGGCTTGCATCACGGACTTTGCCTACGACTGGAAACGGCACAAAGTCCCTCCCAAACAGGTTGCGGCGGCAGATCCGCTTCAGTTCATGTTTCTGGATGCCGTCGACCAGGCGTTGGCCATGTCGGGTTACCACTCGAAGTCGTTCGACCGCAAGAGAACGGGCGTGCTGGTGGGGACGATCTTTGGGGGCGAATTTTCCGATCAGCTCTCGGTGGGACTGAGACTGCCCGATTTCGAACGAACGCTCACCCGTGTTCTACTTCAGCGAGGATATCCGTCGGACTCGATCGCCGACATCGCGCGTCAGTTCGGCGACCTGCTACTCCAGCGGATGCCCGCGCTGACCGATGAGACTGGAAGTTTCACCACCAGCACGTTGGCTTCGCGAATCACGAAGACTTTCGATTTGATGGGAGGGGCGGCCGCCATTGATGGGAATGTTCCTTCGGCGATGGTCGCACTCTCAGCCTGCATCAATCAGCTTCGGTCTGGCTCGGTTGACATGATGGTCTGTGCCGCTGGACAGCGGGCCTTGGACCTCCCCACGCTCGAAGTCCTGTCGCTCTCTGGGGTGCTTGCCCATGGCCAGCCGACCTCTCCCTTCGACGCCGAGTCGCAAGGATTCCTCCCCGGGGAAGGAGTGGGAGTTTTGCTTCTCAAGCGACTCTCGGATGCCGAGCGGGATGGAGACACCATTCATGCCCTGCTTCACGAGGTCAGCGCGGCTCGAAGTGAATCGCTCGAAGAATCGGTGGCCCGTAGTGCTCGCCGTTCACTGCGAGACGCCTCCATTCGTCCAGCCGACGTCACGGCGGTCGAGGTCGGGTGTGCTGGATTTGTTCCACATGACCAAGAGG
>JBJHCD010000502.1:0-5090 GCA_050485845.1 Pirellulaceae bacterium
GGACACTTGGTTTACGCCGCCACCTTCTCACAAGGAAACCAGAAGGGTATTGCGGTCGGAGCGGTGGAATTGCCCGGTCCCAAGGTAAACGAGGTCACTCAATCGCTCGACCGCGATTCACTACTCGTCCTGAAACCGGGTGCCCGAGTCCGCCTGGACGTACGAGCGGGAAATGATACGGGTCAAGTCCAAGCGGCCCTGGAGGCCAAAATCCAGGCCAATCAGTGGACCATTGCACCCGATGCGGCGGTGACCATGATCGCGGAAATGAAGCGAGGCGAGATGCAGCAGGTCACCTATCAGGTTGGCTTCGGGGCAGGTTCCCACCAGCAGACCGCCACTGTGACTCCATTCATTTCCAACCTACGACTCGAGTTCAACGGGCAGGTGGCCTGGCAATCGGGGACCAGCACGGGAGCCCCTCCCGTCGTGACGCTCAAGGAAGGGGAATCGGTGCAGAACGAGGTCAATCGCTGGCAGAAACCGGACGTGGACTTTTTTCAACGGGTCACGATTCCCGAGCGGATTCTCGATCCGGCCAAACGTGATGGGCTTGGCGTCACGCAGGTCACCAATCGAGGACTCGTCGCGAAATAGTAGATGATCGAACGTAACTCGATATCGGAGCCAACACCGTGACCCACTCACTCCCCCTTTCACCGCGCGCTGTCGCGTCGTCGGTCACCTCCGCGGGTTTCAACCGATATCGCTGGAATCCGTTCACCCTGCTGCTTGTGCCCCTCTTGGCGGCGATTCTGCCGGTACGGTCCGATGCGAGTATCGCCTATTACGTCGGCAAGAATCTCACCGCCGATGGCAGCGTGCTGCTCGGAGGATACCGGGACGAGCCCTCGAGCCATTGGGTCGAGATCGTGCCTCCTCGAGAGTTCGCTCCCGGCACCATGCTGGAGGTCGGAGTCACTCGGGAAGCGCGATACCCGGGGGATCGGTTCGAAATTCCACAAGTTCCCCGAGCTACATGGGCTCGAAAAACCTGATTTCATTCGCGGTCGAACAGGGCTGGTACGATCCGAAGTCAGACGAACCCTTTGACGTCAACCGGATCTACGGAAACGGAGAGGGGCGGTCGCGATTGACGCGGAGGTTCGAGCAGCAACTGCGCGAATGGGCTCCCAACGTCACGCTGGCGAACATGATGCACATCGTGCGGAAAAAGCACGAGACTCGGAAGGTCATCCCAGCACGCCTGTAATCGGCCTGGCCGAGCCGGCGACGCCTGTCAGCCGCTCCTCGCGTCCGCTCGCTTCGAACGAGAGGTCATCGTGATGGAGGCCGAGGGCCGAGAGGATGGTGGCGTGCAAATCGCGCAGCGGTAGAGGGCGTTCGACGGCCATCAGTCCGATTTCGTCCGTCGCTCCGATCCGCTGGCCACCTCGCACTCCTCCTCCCGCCAGCCAGATCGTGAAGCCGGCGGCGTTATGCTGGCGCCCCTTGTTTCCCTGCATCATCGGCGTGCGGCCAAACTCGCTGGCACAAATCACCAACGTCTGCTCCCAAAGCCCGCGCTGTTTGAGATCGTTCAGCAGTGCGGCGATTGGTTGATCGGTCCACAGAGCCCGGGGAACGTGGTTTCCCGTCAAGTTGTCATGTGCGTCCCAACCATCCTTATCCGGCATGTCGTACAGTTGGACGAAACGGACACCCCGTTCCACCAACCGCCGCGCGAGCAGACACTTGCGGCCGAAGCTGGCCGTCCGAGGCTCGGAATGCTCCAAACCGTAGTCGCGGCAAGTCTTCGTCGTCTCTTGATCGGCGTCCCCCACCTCCAACGCCGCCGACTGCATGCGGTAGGAGAGTTCGTAGGTGGCAATCCGCGCATCGAGTTCCGAGAGACCTGGCCGCCGAGTTCGATGGAGCAGGTTCAATTCACGAATCAAGTCCAGCGACTCGCGCTGCCCAGCAGCGAACTCAGCGGGCGGAGTGAGGTCGAGCAGAGGTGTTCCCGCATCGCGAAGCCGCGTCGGCTGGAATGCCGGGGGAAGAAAGCCGTTGGAGTAATTCGCCGCCCCACCGAGCGGCCCGGCATCGAACAGCATGACATAGCCCGGCAGATCCTGATTCTCGCTTCCCAGCCCGTAGGTGACCCACGAACCAAGGCTCGCCTTCCCGGGACGAAGATCTCCCGTGTGCACCTGGTAGCTCGACGGGCCATGATTGTTCGAATCGGACTGCAGTGAGTGGATGAAGCAAAGATCGTCCCCATTATCGCTCGTCGCACCGTGGGAACAACCATCGCTCGGACGATGAAATCGGGCTATCATGGTGGTAACCCGGTCGATGACGATTTCACGACATAATTCGCGCGCGAGCTGTACCATGTTTCCCATCAGAGCGAGTCTGCTCCCAGGCCACGAGTCCTTCCAGGGGCGGATTGCTCGGACATTGTATGCGGTCATTCTCGTCTTCCAGGTAGTGGTCTTCCAGGTTGTGGCCTTCGCCCGGGCCGAGGAGATCGACTCCCAGCCGGCCACGCCCGATTTCCAGGAAACGATTTGGCCCATCCTCCAAGCACGCTGCCTCGTTTGTCACGGTCCCGACGAGCAGGAGGGTGAGTTGCGAGTGGATTCCCGCTCGGCCCTGCTCACCGGTGGACAGCAGGGGCCGGCCATCCAACTCGAGGATTTCGAACGCAGCCTGCTGCTGCGGGCCGTCCGCCACGAGTCACCCGATCTGGCGATGCCCCCCAAGGAGAAACTACCCGACGCGGAACTGGCGGCACTCCAGCGCTGGATTGAAGCCGGGGCTCCGTGGCCGGCTGACGCGAAGGTTCCCTCCACCACCCCCTCGGCGGACGAGAGTGAACCGATCGGAGATGCTTGGAGTGATCCACGCAATCCGATCGTGAGGATTTTTCGGGGCGAGCGTCTGGACCTCTGGTCGCTTCGTCCCATCCAGTCGCCGGCGATCCCTTCCGCGCCGTTTGGCGATTGGGCTCGTAATCCCATCGACCACTTTGTCGGGGAGGCCATGGGGCGAGCGGGACTCACTCCAGTTCCCGAAGCCGATCGGCGGACACTCGCGCGGCGGCTTTACTTTGACCTTATCGGCCTGCCACCCACGCCCGAACAACTCGATCAATTCCTGAGCGACGATCATCCCGACGCCTACGAGCGTCTTGTCGACCAGCTACTGGCCACGCCCCAGCACGGACAGCACGCCGCCCGAATGTGGCTCGATGTGATTCGGTACAGTGACAGCAACGGGTTCGATTGGGACGAGTTTCGTCCGCGCGCCTGGTTGATGCGGGACTATGCCATCCGTTCGATGAACCAAGACAAGCCGTTTGATCGGTTCGTCATGGAACAGTTGGCGGGTGACGAGTTGTTGTCGGGAGCGCCCAGGTCGCCATCCGAAAAGGATGCGCTGGTTGCCACGGGATTCCTGCGGCTCGGACCCCAAGACAACTCGGCCTCGCTGTTCAACGAGCAAGCTCGAGCGCGTGCCGAGTGGATGAGCGACCTGGTGGAGACGACGGGGAGTGCTTTCCTGGGGCTCACGTTTTCCTGTTGCCGCTGCCACGATCACAAGCACGATCCTTTGTCGCAGGCCGACTACTATCGCCTGAGAGCGTTCTTCGAGCCTCTCCGGTACGCCGACGATTTGCCACTCGATCTCATGGACGATCAGCATGTGATCCGCGCGCACAATGAGCGGTTGGATGCGCGGATCGCGGAGCTGGAGAAAGCTCGTGAGTCCGCCAAGAAGTTGGCGGAAGGTGAGACGGGAAAAGAGGAGCGACGGGAGGGACAGGAGCGAGGGGAGCGACGGGAAAATGCTGGGGAAACCGACCGCGACCAGCAGCTGGAAAAAGAGATCCAACAATTGCGCGCCGAGAAGCGCGAGTTTCAGTTTGGATTATTGGCCACGGATGCTCGAGATGACATTGCCGCGACGCACGTCCTTTACCAGGGGAATCATCAGGAAGCGCGCGAGCGAGTGGAGCCGGGATTTATTTCGTTTCTGAGGCCGGATCGGGCCGCGATCCATCCACCGGAGAACGGGGGCGGCAGCGGCCGGCGCCTGGCCCTGGCATCCTGGATTGTGTCGCCCGAGAATCCACTCACCGCGCGCGTGTTGGCCAATCGGATTTGGCAGAGCCACTTTGGGACGGGAATGGTGGCCACGCCGAACGATTTCGGTTTCGCCGGCGCTCCTCCCACTCACCCGGAACTCTTGGATTGGTTGGCCCGCGAGGTCATCGACGGAGGCTGGTCGATGAAGCGGCTACGGCGGTTGGTGGTGACGAGTGCGACTTACCGGCAGCGCGGCGTGGATCCGGCGGTTGAGCAAGATCCCGAGCAGTCCCGGTTGCTGGCGGGGCGGAATCCGCGGCGGTTGTCGGCCGAGCAATTACGAGACGCACTGCTGGCCGTTTCCGGTTTGCTGGATGCTCGTTTAGGTGGACCGCCGGCATGGCCCGAGCTTCCCTCGGAGATCCTCCAGGCCAACCCGGCTTTTCTGGATGACAACGCGACACGGACCAAGGGCTGGTATCCCTCGCCGGCGGCCGATCAGGATGTCCGTAGTATTCTGCTGGTCCAGAAGCGAACCGTGCGAATTCCGTTCTTGGAGACCTTCGATTTGCCGGAGAACAGCACGTCCTGCGCCGTACGGCCGATGTCGATTGTGGCTCCCCAGGCTCTCTCGCTACTGAATTCATCATTGGCAGCTCGGGCGTCCATGGCGCTGGCCGAGGCGGTGGAGCGTGAAGTGGCGGAAAAAAGGGGGACGATCACCCCCGCGATTGAATCGTTGGACGACGGAAATGTGGAGACGCGTCGGTACTGGGTCAACGCCGCGTTTCGCCGAACGCTGCAGCGTGAACCGGACGAAACCGAGATGGATGCTTGTCTCCGCTTGCTGGAACGACGAAGTCTTGCCGAACTCTGTCGCGTGTTGCTGAACGTGAATGAGTTCCTGTTCGTGGACTGAAGCCAGTGATCTACAACCAAGGGTTTGCGTAGTTCTTCCTCGCAAAGGTATTTCGGAATTCTGGTGAACCTTCCGACTCACTGGAGCGTCTCCATGGTCAATTGGCTGCCGATGGCCAACAATACTCACTCACTCAC
>JBJHCD010000503.1:0-5090 GCA_050485845.1 Pirellulaceae bacterium
GTCCCAAGAGGGTTACAGTCCCAAGAGGGTTACGGTCCCAAGGGATTATCGGCGTCGGTCACGGGCGATTGAAGAAACGCTTGAGCATTTCGGAAGCAGCCTGGCGAGAATCGGTGGAAGTGGAGCTGGGGCGAGGAGGCAACTTCCCGGGTTGCTTCTTCTTGCTCTTTTCCGCTTTGGCCTTGGCAAGTTCCTTACTATCTTCCTTGCTCCCTTCCTGACTCTCTTCTTTGTTTCCTTCCTTACCCTCTTTTTTTCCGCCCGGTTTCAAGTCGACACCCGTTTTGGTGTCCGAATCGACTGCCTGGATAACCTTCGTCTCCAAGGCATCTCGCTCGGTTTCGTCGAGTCGGAACTGTCGGGTCTCTGGCGAAGACTTTCGAGAAGACTGGCTGGCGGAATCTCCTTCCTCGAGCCATTTGGTGATTTCATCGTCATCCACCCAGCTCTCTTCCTCGAGCTTCACCTTCTCGGAGACGGTGGGGGCGTCGGGACGAGTCTTCTCGGCCTTCACGGGAGCCGGTGCCTTTTGGATCACGACTTCGAATTCCAGCCGGCCCAGCTTCAGGTGATTGCCATGCTGGGCTTCCGTCTCTTCGGTGACTCGGACCTTGTTGAGAAACGTCCCATTGCGGCTCTGGAGGTCTTCCACAAACAACCGGCCGTCTCGAATCCGCAGCACGCAATGCTTGCGGCTGATCGAGTCGGATTTGGGGCGCAGGTGGCAGGCGTCACTACGTCCAATCACGAATTCATCGCTGGAGATCTTCAGCTCTCGGCCCGCACTGCTCCCACTCAGCACTTTCAACTTGACCTGCATATAAACCCTTTCGTACCCAGCTGCTGCGAATCCCTGAATTGTTTCGGACGACGTCGCGGACTCGAGTGAAAAAAAAGCCACTCGGGAATCCACGATGGTATCGAGATGAAAAAAACAATAGCGACCGACAAACCGAAGGAATTCAGGCACGAACGCGGAAAGACAGCTGTCGAGGGTAATTATCAGAGAAAACCCGTCACGCCGGCACCCCCCACACGGCCGTGGAAGCGGGCGAAGTGGACCCTCTCCGCAGAATAACCGTATCTGCTCAACTTAACCGCAAATCGAATTCTAGCAAGCAATTTCCGGTCGAGACAAGGCAAAAAATTCTCCAAATTCCGCCCGATCGCACTTGCGAGTAGAAGCCTGACTCCCTTTAGGGGTGTCCAAGGGCACAATCCACGACACTGCTCCGCTATCGCCGGGCATTCCATCGATCCGTGTTAAACTTTTCGGCTTCCACCCGGCTCGCGCGATACTTTTCTTGCTCCGACAAAGTGCTGTCAGCAAAACTCAGGCCCAACCGAGCGGCGAGGCCCTCTACCCAGTCCTGGGTCCAGGTCCGCCAATCGACCGAGCCGGCTCCGAGTTCTTCCAAGCCGATTAGTTCGGGGGCGTGGGGGCTGCGGCGGAACAGCAGACTTCCATGCTGAAGCAGGGCGCCCCGACTCCGGCGCTGGGCACTTCCCAAGACCTTATGCTCTCCAACCAACAAATCCCCATCAGCTCGGCGTAAAAAACAGAGGAACGGCTCGGCAGCTCGCTCCGACGAAGGATTGTCATCAGGTGGGGAGGCGAGCTGGGCCGGGAGCCCGAGCGGGAGCAGGAGATCGCGAGCCGTCTCGTGAAAGGCGCGGTAAAACGCCAGCGAACTCGAGGCGGATGGATGCCCAGCCGGACAGCTAAAGCTGTAGGTCAGTTCAAAATGGTGCAGAATGGCGCCCCCACCCGTGCTCCGCCGCACAAGGGGAACCGGTCGACTCTCGGCATGCCCGGTTCGTTCGCGAACCGACTGGAAATAGCCCAGTGAGAGCGTCGGCTCCGACCAGCGGTAAAACCTCAGGCAGGGAGGAGCCCCCGCGGCGGCTTGCTCCAGCAGCACCTCGTCCACCGCCATGTTCCAGCAGCCGGGCGCCGGGGCGTCCCAAATCAGTCGGCTGTCCATCGCAGTATCGGTTTCCGGGCGGCCTGGACTTCATCCGGGCGGCTGATCACGGTCGTGTGCGGGGCGTCTCGGAGCAGATCGGCCGATTCATCCGTGATTCGAAACAGCGTTTCGGCAAAGGCGTCCAGAGTCTCCTTGCTCTCCGTCTCGGTCGGCTCGATCATCAAGGCTTCCGGCACCGTCAAGGGAAAGTACACCGTCGGCGCGTGGAAGCCATAGTCCAAGAGCCGTTTGCCGATATCCATGGCGGGTGACTTCAACCCTTTCTCGCGCTTCAACCGCTCGGCCGTCGCCACAAACTCATGCATGCAGCGATCCCCCTGGGGCGACGGAAGGAAATGACGGACTCGACTGAGCAAGTAATTGGCATTCAGGACGGCATTCTCCGAGACTTCTCGGAGACCTTGAGGACCATGGGTCAGGAGGTAGCAGTAGGCTCGCACCAGAACACCCACATTGCCGAAGAACGTTCGAACCCGGCCAATCGACCGAGGGCGATCAAAATCGAGCCGGTAGCAAGGCTCTCCCTCTTCCTCCATCCGAACCACAATCGGGGAGGGGAGATAAGGTCCCAGCTTCTCCGTCACGCAGATCGGTCCCGCTCCCGGTCCCCCGCCCCCATGCGGGCCACTAAAGGTCTTGTGCGGATTGTAGTGCATCATGTCCGCCCCGAAGTCGCCGGGACGAGCGATCCCGAGAATGGCATTCATGTTGGCGCCATCCAGGTAGATCAGTCCCCCCTTCGCATGCAGGCGGCGGGAAATCTCCTCCACCTGGGGATCGAACAATCCGAGCGTATTCGGATTGGTGATCATGAACACCGCGACTTCGTCGTCCAGCTTCGCGTCGAGGTCCTGCAAATCGACTTGTCCATTCGGCAGACTCTTCACCGTGATCGACTGAAAACCGGCCATCCGGGCACTGGCCGGGTTCGTGCCATGAGCACTGTCGGGAGCCAAGACCTTGGTCCGGCGGCTTCCCTGTTCTCGGAAATAGGCCGCCGCCACCATCAGGGCGGTCAGCTCTCCATGAGCCCCCGCGGCCGGCTGAAGCGACACGGCGGGTAAGCCCGAAATCTCACCCAACATGCACTGCAGCTCATAGAGCAGTTCCAACATCCCCTGAACCGAGCGATCGTCCTGCAAAGGATGGAGATCGCTGATCCCAGGGAGCCCCGCCATCCGCTCGTTGCGCTTCGAGTTGTACTTCATCGTACAGGAGCCGAGCGGATAGAAGTGGGTGTCGACCGACATGTTCAAGGTCGAGAGATTCGTGAAATGTCGAATCACATCGGGCTCGGCCAACTCGGGCAGCGGAGGGGGCGAAGCCGCCAGGGCGGATTCGGGCAGGAGCGAGTCGAGTTCTTCCAGCGGAACGTCGGCCGCTGGGGCTCGGAGCGCTCGGCGCCCCGGTTTTGACATTTCGGACAGTAAGCGAGTGGATCGTGAATTACGCATGGGCGGCTTGGGGGCGAGCGGATTGAGAGAGAAAGCGGCAGTAGCTATCGATTTCGGCGCGAGTTCGTTTTTCCGTCACGGCGACCAGGAAACAGTCATCCCATTCCGGATACCAGCGGCCCAGCGGGATACCGGCCAGGAAGCCGGCTTCTCGAGCGTCGGCGAGCAACGATTCGACCTGCCCATCCCGATCCCGAACCACGAACTCCTTGAACGTCGGCTGGTCGAAGACGATCTCGAAGCGGTCGAGTTCCTCGATCCGTTTCCGAGCGTAATGGCTCTTGCGGAGGCAGAGTTCCGCGGTCTCCTGCAGCCCTTGCGGACCTTGCAGGGCCAGATAGATCGCGGCTCGGAGTGCAAACAACCCCTGGTTGGTGCAGATGTTGCTCGTCGCTTTCTCGCGCCGAATGTGCTGTTCTCGAGTTTGCAGAGTCAAGACCCAGCAGCGGCGACCATGGCGATCGACGGTCTGTCCGGCAATGCGTCCCGGCAGACGCCGCACAAAGGCTTCCCGGCAGGCCATGACTCCCAGATAGGGACCGCCATACAGCAGGGGCGTCCCGAGCGATTGCCCTTCGGCCACCACGATGTCCGCCCCCAGTTCACCGGGCCGCCGCAGCATTCCCAGGCTGATGGGGTCAAAGACCTGAACCAGCAAGGCACCGGCTCGATGAGCTACCTCGGCAACCGATTCCACGTCTTCCAGACAGCCGAAGAAGTTCGGGTGCTGCAGCAGCACGCAGGCCGTCTGGTCGTCGATCGCCTGCTTGAGGGCGTCCAGGTCCGTTTCGCCACGCGGAGCCGGCACGGTCAGCAGTTCGACGTCGAGCGTCCGGAAGTAGGTCTCCAGGATCTGACGATACTCCGGATGAACACTGGCCGTGGTGACGACTTTATGCCCCCGTTTCGTGACGCTCAGACACATCAGCACGGCTTCCACCGCCGCGCTTCCACCGTCATAGAGACTGGCGTTCGAGACATCCATGCCGGTCAAGTCGCAGATCAGCGACTGGTACTCGAACATGGCTTGCAGATTCCCCTGGCTCACCTCGGGCTGATACGGCGTGTAGGAAGTGTAGAACTCCCCTCGTGACGCCAAGGCATCGACGGCGGCCGGGACGAAGTGGTCGTAACTCCCTCCTCCGAGAAAGCAGACCTTCTCCCCGGCATGGTCGTTCTTCTCCGCCAATTGCTGAAGCCGTTGGGCCAGTTCCAGTTCGGTGTGAGCCGGGGGAAGATCGAGCGGACGCTGAAGCCGCAGGGACTCAGGAATCCCCGCGAACAATTCCTCCATCGAGGCGGCTCCGATCGCCTCCAGCATGGCCCGCTGATCCTCGGGCGTGTTCAACACATAAGCCATGATTACTGCCCCTCGGCACATTGTTTTTCGTATGTGGCATGATCGAGCAACTTGGACAAAGCCGCATCGTCACTGATGCGGACCTTCATGATCCAACCCGCTCCATGCGGGTCGGAGCTGAGAGCCTCCAGCCGGTCGGGAAGCGAAGAGTTTACCTCCACCACTTCGCCCGTCACGGGGGAGTAAAGGGGGCTAACCGCCTTCACGGATTCGACTTCACCGAGTTCCGATCCCATCTCCAAACTACGACCGACTTCCGGAAGTTCCAGAAAAACGATATCGGTCAAT
>JBJHCD010000504.1:0-3635 GCA_050485845.1 Pirellulaceae bacterium
ATCTGATCCTGGATGACGCGGGCCGAGCGGAAATTGATCGACTGTGGCAGGAACTTGACTTCATCACCGCCGCCCCCTTGCGACAATACACCGGCTTCGTCTGGTTCGAACGGACCGATTCACGGTCTATGCGGGATGAAGTGTTCGATTTCGCTCGAGCCGAGGACAAGGCCGTGACGGATGATCCCATGATTCGCCGGCTGGCTGGCGAGTATCGAGCGAAGGCGGTCCGGAATGGTGGTAGTGCCGAAGTTCTGGATGCGATCGATCTGTTTTTTGAGCGGATCAATGCCCAGATCCGCTGGGTGGAGGAAAGTCGTCTCGCAAGCGAGCCGAATCATCTGGAATCGCTGCTTGAATTTGCCGATCGCGCTTACCGGCGTCCACTTTCCGAGAACGAACGGACGGAATGGCTCGAGTTCTATCGCGAGCTGCGGGAAGTCGACGAACTGTCACATGAAGAAGCGATGCAGGACTCGGTCGTGGCGATTCTGCTCTCTCCGAATTTCTGGTACCGAGTCGACTTGGTGCCGACCGATGACCAGCGGCGGGAACTGCAGGACTGGGAATTGGCCAATCGTCTGAGCTACTTTCTTTGGGCCAGCATGCCGGATGAAGAACTTCGCTCCGTGGCGGACGAAGGTCGTCTCCGGGATCCCAGCGTGCTTGTTGCCCAGGCCGAGCGCATGCTGGGGGAGACGGCGATTCGAGCGTTGGCAGTCGAGTTTGCTGGAAATTGGCTCGACTTCCGCCACTTTCAGCAGCACAACAGCGTGGATCGCGAGAGGTTTCCGCAGTTCACTGATACACTTAGGCAGGCGATGTTCGAGGAACCGGTTCGTTTCTTCCTCGATCTTGTTCAACGGGACGCGTCGGTGCTGGAGTTTCTCGAGGCGGACCATACCTGGGTGAATCGCGAACTGGCCGAACATTATGGAGTGGAGTTTCCGGAATTGAGGGGCGAGTCGTTGGTTGAGCCGCCTGGGGAAGAGTGGCGGCGGGTCGCCGTGTCGGAGATTCATCGAGGAGGCCTTTTGCCGATGGCCGTTTTTCAGACCGTGAATTCTCCCGGCCTGAGGACCAGTCCGGTCAAACGGGGCTACTGGGTCGCTCGGAGAATTCTTGGCGAACAAATTCCGCCGCCCCCTCCCGATGTTCCGGAACTGCCCGAGGACGAGGAGGATTTGGGGGCGTTCAGTCTGGCCGAGGTGTTGGCGAAACACCGAGACCACGCCGCCTGCGCCGGTTGCCACGATCGGTTTGACTCGTTGGGACTCGCCCTGGAGAATTTCGACCCGATCGGTGGCTGGCGATCGCACGACCTGGCAGGGAACCCCGTGGAGGGGCGGGTCGAGTTTCCGGGGGGCGTGTCGGGGGAGGGGCTCGATGGCCTTCGCCGGTACATTTGGGAACATCGACGGCAAGATTTTGTTGACCACCTCAGCCGACAACTGCTATCGTATGCCCTGGGACGCAAGCTAATCCTCTCGGACGAGCCGCTGGTGGACGAAATGCGGCTTCAGTTGGAAGAGGATGACTACCGATTTAGCTCGTTGATCAAGACGATCATCACCAGTTCGCAATTCCTTGAAAAAAGAGGACGTCAGTCATCATGACTTCCGCCCAAACCGATTCCGCGTCAGTCGATCATGCTTCTCCATCTTCGTTCGGTTCGAAGGACCGGCGAGCGGCCATTTCCCGCCGGACGGTGCTGCGGGGAGCGGGCGTTGCGATGGCCCTGCCATGGTTCGAGTCGTTGCCGGTCTGGGGGAATGTCGATTCGGCACCGGATGGACACCCCTTGAGGTTCGCGGCTCTCTTCATGGCCTGCGGTGTCAACCAGGATCACTGGTGGGCCAAGGGAGATGGGGCTGAGATGGAGCTGAGCAAGAGCTTGCAGCCCATGGAATCCTTGAAGACCAAGATGAATCTTTTGGAAGGACTCTTCAATGAGAATGCCACGGGGGTCGGGATTCATCCTGGTCAAACCGGCAATATTCTCTCGGGAGCCGCTCTGCAGAAGGGAGCGGAACTTCGAGGTGGAATCAGCGTTGATCAGGTGCTGGCCAACCATTTTGCCGAGGTAACTCCCCAGCCCAGCTTGGTGCTGGGGTGCGAGCAGCCGATTACCGGCTACCACGAGACGAACTTCTCCATGGCTTACAGTTCGCATATCTCTTGGCAGAACGCGACTTCTCCGGTGCCGATGGAAGTCTATCCCTCGCTCGCCTTTGACAGCCTGTTTGAGAATCGGGGTAGCCGCCGAAACAAGAGCGTGTTGGACCGCGTCAAGGAGCATGCCGCGTCGATTAGCCGGCGGACTTCGGCTTCTGATCGAGCGAAGCTCGAAGAATACCTCAATAGTGTGCGAGAGGTGGAGAAGCGGGTCGTGCGGATGCGCGACGAGGAGCAAAAGGGAGTGCGTCGGGCGGTCGATTCGGGGACCCCCCTTTTCGCCATGGAGCGGCCGGAGAACGGGTTGCCGGAGGATATTCGCGAGCACATGCGACTGATGTGCGACATCGTGGCCCTGGCGTTCCAGACCGATAAGACTCGAGTGGCCACGCTCCTGCTGTGTCGCGACATTTCCGGACTTTTCTATCCGTTCCTGGGAGTCCGTAACGCGCACCATTCCGCGTCTCACTACGATCTGAACGAAGACTACGAAAAGATCTCGACGTATTACGTCTCGCAGATGGCCTACCTTGCTCAGCGTCTGGACTCGATGCCCGAGGGGAACGGCACGGTCCTGGATCACAGTTGTCTCTTGTTCCTGAACAATATGTGGTCGGGCAGCAAACACGACTCGACCAAGGTTCCCGCCTTTAGCGTGGGAGGGCTGGGAGGAGCCATGCAGACGGGGCGAGTGATCGATTATTCGGGACGAGAGAATGACGAGCGACGGCTGTGCTCGTTGTATTTGTCGATCCTCCATCGGATGGGGCTCCCGGCCCAATCATTCGGCGATGCCGACTGCGAACTAGCTGGTCTCTGAGTACTCAAAGCCCCCCCAACTCAGTATCCCGAGGCGCGAGCCGTCGGGGTAGCGCCATCCGGAACCGTTCCATCCACAGTAGCCCGAGGCGCGAGCCGTCGGGGTAGCGCCGTCCTGAACCGTTCCATCCACAGTAGCCCGAGGCGCGAGCCGTCGGGGTAGCGCCGTCCTGAACCGTTCCATCGACAGTAGACGCTCCAGGAAGGTGGATACCACAAGCCCGAATGGGCCAGCGAGGGATGGCCCTGGGTACCCGGATCCGACGGCGCCGCTGACGCCTTGCCTCTTCTGCCTCCTGCTCCTCCGGGGTTTCCGGCCCTCAAGGTCTTGAAGCCAAACGAGCTACCCCCTCCCCGTCTCGAATCCTGTCGCGCGACGAGTTGGCCCTGGATTGGCCGCTTGACGAACTCCCCCCCACTGGAATCGTCCCTACGCGGAAGGATCTACATGGGGGGCTAGGTGGCTCACGAGCCATTGAGCCCTCGGGCCGCATTTCCCCGCAGGAAGGGTTTAGTGGGGCTAATTATGTGGGGCGCCAGATCCGAAGACACCCTTCGGCCTTGCTGCTTCGCTTTTCCCGCAGGCTGAGCTTTCTCGATGGGAGTCCTCGATGGAAGTCTTAGACCCGGGCGGCGGGCCG
>JBJHCD010000504.1:3645-5088 GCA_050485845.1 Pirellulaceae bacterium
GGGCCGGCCCTCGCCGTGGCGTTCCGGTTTGAAAGCGGAGGTGGCGGCTCGCCCTCTAGCCATTGGTGGGGGCCAGAGTGACTTCGGGCTCCGCCCGGTCGCCCCCGGCTAATTCACGTTCGTTTAAGGTGTCATCTGCTATCATCCTGTTATAATGCACGGTCACACTACCGATGTGGCACCGTGGAGCACCTTTCCGGGTGCGACCTGAAATGCCATTTGTGGTTAGGTCCCGCATCATTACACCCCGCCTTACGTGCTCCTGACCACCGCACATACCCTCCGACGGCCAGTCCTGGCTCGTCAATGATCCCGCCGCCAGTTTGGGAGCGACTTCATGAAGATCTGTCGAATTCCTCTATCCGTGTTGTTCATCATCGCCTGGTTCATCATCGCCTGTATGACGCTGTCCGTCTCCCTGATTTCCAGCAGCGGACCCGTCAACGCTCAGGAAGCTCGCGAAGGGAACTCCCAGGATCAGGCGGAGCAATCGAGCGACTCGGACAAGCCCGATGTGAATCAACCGGACGCGACCGAGGAAGCACCGGAAGTCGCCGAGGAAGCACCAGAAGCTGCCGAGGTAGTTCCGGAAGGTCCATCGGAATCAGAGTCCACCGACCCTGAGTCCACCGACCCTGAGACGACTGAACCAGAGACCACCGAATCCGAGACCACCGAATCCGAGACCACCGAATCCGAGACCACCGAATCCGAGACCACCGAATCCGAGACCACCGAATCCGAGTTAGCCGACCGCGATTCCAATGCCGCGGTCCGGGATGCGGACGACGAATTGGATGGCCAAACGGATGGCGAGTCGAAAGCAGAAGTGGTAGGTCAGGAGGACGAGGAGGCGGACGAGGAGGCGGACGAGGAAGAAGCCGTCGAGGATTCATCGCTATGGAAGTCGAGTTCCATCATCGTGGCTGGCGAGCAGTTGGACGGCGTGGAATCGGGAGAGATTCGATTCGACTTTGCTTCGGCGAAGTGGCGAGATGTTCTGGCTTGGTTTGCTGGAGCGGCCCAGATGAATCTCAACTGGCGCGAACTTCCCGAGGGAGAAGTCAATCTGATCACGCGCGGAAGCTACTCCATTGCCGAAGCTCAAAACGTGCTCAACATGCACCTCTTGACTCGAGGCTTCACGCTGCTCGAACGAGACGAAGTCTTGTTCCTGGTCAAACTGGATGATTCGGTCAATCCGACCATGGTTCCTCGAGTGACTGCCGAACAGCTCGACGAGCGAGGCAACTACGAGTACGTGCGAGTTTCCCTTTCTCTGGACTGGATGCTCGCGGAAGACGCGGCCAGAGAACTGGCTCCGATCCTCAGTCCATACGGCAAAATCGTTCCGCTGACTGCCACGAATCGCATCGAGGCGACCGATGCCGTTGTGAACCTCCGTGAATTAAGGGATCTCTTGCAGCGCGAACAGTCCGATGG
>JBJHCD010000505.1:0-5085 GCA_050485845.1 Pirellulaceae bacterium
GACGTGCGAGTTTCGGCGTGATGCGCGGGGCGGTGGGTGATGGGAACGTTGGAACGCGGGGCGCCCTAGCTTGCGCGGCGGGCTACTAACGTGCGGGGTTAAACATGATGCGTGGGTTGGCGGGGGGAGATTGTATAATAGTAGGAATTGCAGTATGCAAATTGCGAAGTTACGAACGAGAGTGCCAGTGGGACCGTTCAGGACGGGACAATCCCGACGGCTCGCGCCTCGGGCTAGCTATGCTTTGAAACGATATCCTCTCAACAGACTCTCAACTCAGCAGTCCCGGAATCGCTCTGCCCGGCTGTCCGTCGAGCAGTGACTCCTGGCGGACATTGCGTTTGAATACCAACTGCTCGGGATCAAGCCCAAACAGGTGGAGCAGCGTGGCGTGGTAATCGTAGTGATGAACGATGTCTTCCACGGCATGATGCCCAAACTCGTCCGTCGCCCCGTACGTTCCTCCCGCTCGAAAACCTCCGCCGGCCAACCACATGCTGAAGCCGTAAGTGTTGTGATCGCGGCCGACGCGATCCGGCCCCGCGTCATTCTGGATTACGGGAAGCCGTCCCATCTCGCCTCCCCAATGAACGACCGTCGTATCCAACAGGCCCCGTTGCTTCAGATCAGTCACCAAGGCTGCCGCCGGCTTATCCGTCTTCAGGCAGGCGGCGGGAAGGGCCGAGCGAATACTGCCGTGATGATCCCAGTACTGGTTCCGCGTAAAGACCTGGACCATCCGCACGCCCCGCTCGACCAGACGCCTCGCAATCAGACAACGCTTTCCGTACTCCTCGGTGGCTGGTTCATCAATGCCGTACATTCGCAGCGTTGTCGCCGTTTCCTGACGCAAATCAAGCGCTTCCCTGGCAGCCGTCTGCATCCGCGCCGCCAGCTCGTAGTTGGAAATTCTTGCCGCCAGTTCCGACTCACCCGGCCGCTGATCCAGATGGGCCGCATTCAATTGCTGCAGAAAGTCCAGATAATTCGCTTGAACCGTCCCTCGCAAATCAGGTGGCGGATCGAGATTCAGAATCCGCGGTTCCTTCGGGCGGATCACCGTTCCTTGAAAGAGCGAGGGAAGCCAACCGTTCGACCAGTTCAACACACCCTCCACCGGAAGACCCGCCGGGTCGCTCATCGCCACATACGCGGGCAGGTCCTGCGATTCACTTCCCAAGCCATACACCAGCCAGCTTCCCAAGGACGCCCGGCCGCGCTGAATACGCCCCGAATTCATGGCGTGTATCGACTGCCCGTGATTGTTCACTCCGGTGTGCATCGAGCGAACGACGAGCACGTCGTCCACGATCTTGGAGAAGTGGGGGAGCAGCTCCGATACGTCCGTACCTGACTCACCATACCGCTCAAACTTCCAAGGACTCCCCAAGACCTTCGAACTTGCCTGCGCGGCATTGTCATACTTGATCGTCCCCGGGAACGGCTCGCCATCCAGCTTGTTCAAACGTGGTTTCGGATCCAGAAGATCCATGTGACTCGGACCACCCTGCATGAACAGCGAGATCATCGCGGTCGCTTGCGGAGGTCGCGAGGGTTGCTTCGGGAGTAGGTTGAATTCCGTCCGCTCGAGCGGAGGCTTGGCCGGTGCCGCCAGCACGCCGTCTTGCCGCAGCAGCCAGGTCAACGCCAACGGCACGAGCGACATCGCTCCACCCGCCAGCAAATGTCGCCGTCCAGCATCAAAGTTGTCTCGAGTTGAAACGTTGCATCTCATAATTCATGGCTCGTTCTGTTGGTCTTCGGTTGCCGCGCCACCAGGACTGCAAACCAAAGTAACGCTTGTCGGATGTTCAATGCTGGAATACTGGAATTGTCGTGACCGGTCAGTCCACGTAAAGAAACTCGTTCATGCCGTAGAGAGCCTGACAGAAGGAGGCTCGAGCACGATCCCGCAGGGTCTCTTCACTGGACTGCGAATCCTGTTCGCGGAAGGCGACCATTTGCCGCTCGAGAAACTCGAGCGATCGCTCGATCTCGTCGTCGCTTGCCGGTCGCTGAAAGGCAAGCTGCCACGCCCGGGCAATCTGCTCGCGCCAAGCTCCTTCTCCCATCTCGTCGCCGGCTTCACCTCCCACTTCATCGCGAATTCGCTCGGCCAACCGTTCCGCCTGCTCGATCACGAAGGCGTTGTTCATCAGCATCAGCGACTGGAGCGGTACCGTCGAGGCATCCCGGTGCGTGCAGTTGGGATCCATCGTGGGCGCGTCGAAGGTTTCCAGCACGGCCAGCGGACGACTGCGGCGGACTTGCACGTAAACGCTGCGTCGCCGATCTTCCCCTTGAAGGTCGTCGCCGACAATCGGTTTTCGCTCGCCATCCAGGTTCTCCTTGCCAATGACAATCTGACCGACGTCATCCTCCATGACAGGGACCGGCTCTCCGAATAACCTTTGGTTTAGCTGACCACTCACGGCCAGCATCGAATCACGAAGGGTTTCCGCGTCCAGGCGGCGAAGGGACATTCTACCGTAGTAGCGATTCTCGGGATCGATGGCGTCCAGGTCGGAACGGCGCTGAGATTGTTGTCGATAAGTGGCCGAATGCATGATGACCCTGTGCAAGTCCTTGACACTCCAGCCATGGTCCATCCACTGCGACGCCAGCCAGTCAAGCAACTCGGGGTGCGTCGGTGGTTCGCCCAATACGCCAAAGTCGTTCGGCGTGTTGGCCAGTCCCCGTCCCATGTGGTGCATCCAGATCCGGTTGACAATCACTCGAGCCGTTAACGGATGGCGGCCGCTGGTCAATTGCCGAGCGAACGCGAGTCGCCGACCGCTCGTCGGGAGATCCGGGTCGTCGGTCGTCAAATCGCTGGTCAGGGTGCCGGTTGCCTCCAGCACGCGCAGCTCACCTGGAGCCACCTCTTCCTTGGGCTGCTGATAATCGCCCCGATAGAATCGATACGTCGCCGGAATCTGACCAGGAACCTCGGTCAGCACCCGGATGAAAACCTCCGGAGGTTTTTCCGAGCGAATGCTCGTGGCGCGATCGACGTATTCCTTCAGCTGGTCGGCCGACCGAAACGCGCGCAACTCCTCGATCTCGCGCCGCTGTTGCTCGAGTTCAGCCGCCGATTGCGGATCGAATTCCTCAAGATTGTCGATGGTGATCGCCACGCGGCCCGCCGAGGATGAGGATTCCGCTGCGGCAAGCTGCTGATTCGCAGCCTGCACAGCGGCCTGCTGCTTGGCCTTGAATTCGGCTTCCAACTTCCGAACACGTTCGAGGCGCCGCCCATCATACAAGTACAACGATCCAGCGCTGATACTGGCAATGACGGGATAACGTTTCAGCAAGTCCTGTTGCACGTCGGTCCGTTCGTTCGCGGCCGTCTGGTAGGCAGTACGGAGGGAGGCTCGTTCCTCGTCACTCAGCTCGATTAACAGCGCGAGCTGTTCCTCGAGCGTGCGGGCAATGAACTCCTCGACTTTTCTCTTCCGCTCCTCCTCGACCGCGACGGCCGCCGCTTCGATTTCTGCCGCCCGAGCCCGCTGGTCATCCGTGTAGAGTGATAGACGCCTGGCGCGAGGGACCTTCCAATTCTTCCAGTCCAATGCCGGCTCGAAGATCGCTCGCATTCGAAAGTAGTCTTCTTGCGGAATCGGGTCGTAGCGATGATCGTGGCATTCGGCACAGCCGACGGTTAGGCCAAGTAGCGACGAGGAGACAATCTGGATCGTGTCGGACATGACCTGATTGCGAGCGACATCCTGGTCGACGGACGACGACGCGGTTCCGTCCGGTGCCATGCGGAGGAAACCGGTGGCGGTCAGTTTCTCGATCGAATCCGCCGCCAGATTGGCGTGGGGGAGGGGAACCATCTCGTCGCCGGCGAGTTGCTCGCGGATGAACTGATCGAAGGGTTTATCGGCGTTGAAGGCGCGAATGACATAGTCACGGTAGTGGAACGCCTCGCTACGGACCGGGTCGTCGTCCGTGACCCCTTCCGAGTCGGCATAGCCGGCGACGTCGAGCCAGTGGCGTCCCCATCGCTCGCCGTAGTGAGGCGAAGCAAGGAGACGTTCGATCATCCGCTCATACGCGTCTGGAGCGTGATCCGCGAGAAACTCGGCTATCTCCTCGGGCGTCGGCGGGAGTCCCAGCAGGTCGTGGGTCGCTCGGCGCAGCAGCGTGTATCGATCCGCCTCGGGGGAGAGCCCCACTAGGTGTTCCAGCGGCGTTTCGCTGGTTGTTTGCTCGCTTTTTGCCAGGACCGTTGGTGCCTCGCTGGTTGCGCGCCCAGAGGCCGGGCTGTCACTCTCCTCGGTGTCCTGAGCGGACCGTTGATCCTCGATGAGCTTCCGCAAGCCCGCCAGAATGAAGGCATCAACGGGCGTCGTTATGTGGGAGGCGAGTTCGCCAACATCCGGCGGTTGCGGGCGACGGATCGGCTGAAAAGCCCAATGTTCCAGTTCCTCTTGCGTGAAGAGGGGTCCCGAACCAATCTGCTCGGGTTCCGGTCGGGCCACGGCGGCGCCGGAAGCGATCCATTGGCGAATCGCGGCAATCTCACTTGCGGACAGTTGCTTGTCGTCTCCGGGGGGCATTTCGCCCGTGGAGACTCTGTCGAGCAGCAGACTGGCCTCAGGCTCGCCCGGCACAATGGCTGGTCCCGAGTCTCCGCCGTCCAGGATGAATCGCCGCAGGCGCAGGTCGAGCGATCCCTCGATTTCCCCCGCTTCCCCGTGACAGTGAAAGCAGTGGGCCTTGAGAATGGGGCGGACATGTTGCTTGTACGTTGTTTCAGCGATCGCAACCGGCCCGAGAAAACAGATAACCACGGTGGCCGTCAGGCAAGTGGCACGAGTCAGAAAAAAACATCGAGACATGGGGGTTCAATCCGCAACTCGCACGGCGTGGATAACCGGCGAGCGAGTGGTGTTGAGGAAGAAGTTGAGAAAGGTGAAGGGGGTAGGGTGGTGGGTCAGCAGCGGAGGGCCGAATCCTCCCGATTGTCCCCCTCGTCGCGCCTCGATGCAAGCGATATTCCCAAAGTAGCTGGCCAGTCACGGCCCCGCCGGGACATAGCCCAGACGGTGGCCGAGCAGCTGGCCAGTCACGGCC
>JBJHCD010000506.1:0-5082 GCA_050485845.1 Pirellulaceae bacterium
GGAGTGGACATGGCAAGTCCCGAACCGGTTGACGCGGCACTGCGGCGGTTCGGCGAACTGGTGGATGAACTGGACGCCTTGCTGTAGTTCGCGACGTACTTTTCATTTTCCTTTCAGTTCGAATCGGACACCCTGGGCCAGCGGAAGCTGTCGTCCGAAATGGACCGTGCAGGTCTGCCGCCGCATGTAGGCCTTCCAGGAGTCGCTCCCGGCTTCGCGTCCTCCTCCGGTCTCCTTCTCACCTCCGAAAGCCCCTCCAATCTCGGCTCCCGAGGTTCCGATGTTCACGTTGGCAATCCCGCAATCGCTCCCCGTGGCGCTCAGGAACGTTTCGGCTTCGCGGAGCCGATCGGTGAAGATGGCTGAGGAGAGTCCTTGCGGGACGTTGTTTTGCAGGGCGACTGCCTCCTCGAGTGTCGCATAGGAGAGCACGTAAAGGAGCGGACCGAAAGTCTCTTCCGCCATCAGGGACATATTCGGGTGGGCCCGAACCAAGGTCGGTTGAAAGTAGTAACCAGGCCGCGAGATGGCTTCTCCCCCCGTCATGACTTCACCACCTTCCGCTCGGATCCGTTCCATGGCTTCCACCATCCGCTGAATCGCTTCGGGCCGGATCAGGGGTCCCATCAGAACATCGGGGTCCCAAGGTAAACCGATGGGAATGCTTCGGTAAGCCGAGGCAAGGCGGTCCAAAAATGTATCGTGCACCGCCTCATGAACGATCAGGCGCCGCAAAGTGGTGCAGCGTTGTCCGGCGGTTCCCACGGCCGCGAACAGGCAGGCCCGCAGCGCAAGGTCCAGATCGGCCGACTCGCTGACAATCACCGCGTTGTTCCCTCCCAACTCCAGCAACGTTCGGCCAAGACGCGCTCCGACGGCTTGGGCCACGGATCGTCCCATTTCGCAACTTCCGGTGGCTGATACAAGTGGAATGCGATCGTCCGCGGCGATCCACTGGCCTACTTCCCGCTGAGCGTCGATGCACAGAGTGAAAACCGATTGCAGTTCCGGGTCGTCGAGGACCGCGACCGCCTGTTGGGCCAGACGCTGAACGGCGATCGCCGTCAAGGGAGCCAGGGGAGAAGGCTTCCAAATGGTCGCATTGCCACAAACGGCGGACAAGGCGGCATTCCAAGCCCAAACTGCCACGGGAAAGTTGAAGGCCGTGATCACTCCGACCACCCCCAGAGGATGCCACTGCTCAAACAACCGATGCTCGGGTCGTTCGCTGGCAATGGTCAGTCCGTACAGTTGACGCGACAATCCCGTGGCAAAGTCGCACATGTCAATCATTTCCTGGACTTCACCGAGTCCTTCCGAACGGATCTTGCCGACCTCGAGCGTGACCAGCAGGCCAAGGTCCTCCTTGTGTCTTCGCAACAGGTTTCCCAGTTCTCGGATCACCTCGCCTCGCCGGGGAGGAGGGAGAGTCCGCCAGCGGAGAAAGGCCCGCCCAGCCGACTCCACGACCCGCTGGTAATCCTGGCGCCCCGCCGTACGAACTTCGGCCAGCACTTCACCCGTGGCTGGATTGAAAACGGGAATCGAGTCCCCAGCGGGATCCGTAATCCAGCCATCCGCAAAGACACCACTCAGGGAACGCTCGAGTCCCAACCGCGACATGAGTCCATCCACGTCGGGCCGGTCACGATGGGAATTCTGTTGTTGATTCATGGAAGGCCTACTCCGGACAAGATCCTGAAGGTTACTCGGGTTGTTCGGCTTAACGCGAAAACGACTCCGATCAACGACACCGGCAACTTACTTCGAAAAGCCTCTGCGAAATCTCGTCGCGAACACTCGTCGCAAAAAACTTCACGACAAACCGTTACTCGGATGGCGAGCACTCCTCGAGCGACTCGGCAAACAACTCAACGGCCGTGGCGACCTGCTCTTCCTGGACGACCAAGGGAGGGCAGAACCGGACCGTGCTGGTCCCACACCCCAGCAGCAGCAATCCCCGATGAAAGCAGCTTTGTATGACATGTTGCTGACATTCTGGATCGCCGCGGGGAATCATCGGAGGAACGGCGGATTGCCGCGGCTCGCGATCCGAGCCCTCCCGTTTCACGAGTTCCACGCCGACCATTAAACCCAATCCCCGGACGTCGCCGATGGCCGAATGCCGGGCGGCGAGCGAGCGAAGCTGTTCCATGAGCAAAGCTCCCTGCCGCTGGGCGTTGGCAATCAAGGATTCTTCAAGCAGGTCGAGCGTGGCGAGTGCGGCGGCACATGCGATCGGGTTCCCGCCAAAGGTACTGGCATGCGCTCCACTCGGCCAGCTCATGACATCCTCCCGAGCCACCATCGCCCCGAGCGGCATTCCGGAAGCGATCCCTTTGGCAAGGCAGAGGATGTCCGGGGCGACCCCCCAATGTTCGACGGCGAATAATTTGCCGGTCCGCCCCATTCCCGATTGAACCTCGTCGGCAATCAGCAGAATTCCATGCTCCCTCGTGACTTCTCGAAGTTTGGGCAGGAAGTCGGGAGGGGGAACGACGTATCCCCCTTCCCCCAGGACCGGCTCGACAATAATCGCGGCCACTTCGCGGGGCGACACCACATGACGAAACAAGCTTTCCAGTTGGTCGAAGAATCGTTGACAACAGACCGCCCCCTCTGCCGATGACCCTCGGCTGCTCGATCCTTCGCCCGACCGTTCTTTTCCGCCGGCCATCGAACTCGATCGCTCGTCGTTTCCTGAGCCAACCTGACAGATTCTTCCGGGACAGCGGTAGCAGTAGGGATAGTCGAGGTGATGGACGCCTGGAACGAGTGGGGCGAATCCATGCCGCTGCAGTGATTTACTGGCCGTGAGGGAAAGAGCCCCCATGGTCCGGCCGTGAAACGCTCCGCGAAAGGCGATCACCTGCTGGCGGCCGGTGTGATGACGAGCGAGCTTGAAGGCAGCTTCCACTGCCTCGGCTCCTGAATTGGCCAGGAAGACCCGCTTGGGACCTTCACCCGGGGCCCGTTCGGCAAGTCGTCGGGATAGCTCCATTTGTGGAGCGTAATAGAAATCGGTTCCCGACATGTGAACCAATCGAGCTGCCTGGTCCTGGATCGCGGCGACAACTCGCGGATGACAGTGTCCTGTCGAACAGACCGCGATCCCGGAGGTGAAGTCAAGGAATCGATTGCCGTCGACGTCCGTCAGCACCATCCCCTCGCCGGATGCCACGGCCAACGGGTAAACGCGGGTATAAGAGGGTGACGTTACCCGCTGATCCGCTTCAATCATCCGCCTGGCCGCCGGACCTGGTAACTCGGTTTGAATCCAGGGGACCCTGGTATCCGGTGACTGATGTTCATTCATCGCGGTGGTTCCTCCATCGAGCGTCATGCCTACTTCTCATTTCTTCTCTTTCCATACTGTCACACTTCATCCTAGTGGATGCCTGCCGCCGGGCAAGCGCGCAGACGGAGCCAACGGTACCGCGTAGAATGATGCGTGCGGCCGTTTGGAACGTCTGCGCGGCGGAGATACACTTGAGTCGCAGTTGAGGAAATGGAAACGCTTTCATCCACGGCAATTCACTTCACGACGAACATGGATATCCCACTCACCCCCACCGGCCCCCATGCGGCGATCCCGACTCGAAATGCTCAGGAGCAGTTTCTCGCTCGACTCTGGGATCGGCTCTGGTATCGCTATCGTCAGCGCGTCCCCGTGGTTCAACTTTACGAACAGATCGTCCAGCGGCATCATGGAACCTTCGTCAACGACCATGTCGCCTTCCGGACGTTTGCCAACCAGCAGCCCTGGACCGGCATCGCCGGCCTGTCTCGGATTTTCGAAGCCCTGGGCTATGTCCCCGCGGGACTCTACTCCTTCCCGGACAAGCACCTGCAAGCCATTCACTTTCAGCATCCACGTGGCGAGTTTCCCAAGTTGTTCGTCTCCGAGTTGCAGGTCTGGAGGCTTCCCGAACCCGCGCAGCAGATTATCGAGCGAACGTTGGCCGACCATCGGAGCGGGCCGACCCGGCAGTTGCTGACAGCCCTCCACCAACTCGAAAGCCTGGAAGACCTTCCCGCCGAATCGTACTGGCATGCTTGGCTGAGCGATTGCGTCGGTCTCGTGGAAGAACTTCCCTGGGATCTTCCCGACGTGGAGGATCTCCAGACCCTCAACTCGATCAGTCAGTATGCGGCCTGGGTGCTGGTGCACGGCCATAACGTCAATCACTTCACCGCCTTGATCAACTCCCACGGGGTCGAGGAACTCCAGGATATCGATCGGACGGTACAGGCCCTGCGGGGGGCTGGAGCCGAGATGAAGGACGAGATCGAGGGGGCACCCGGTTCGAAGCTCCGCCAAACCGCCACGCAAGCCGCGTTGGTGGATGTCGAGGTGCGTCGCGACGGGGAAAGTAGCACGATCCCTTGGACCTACGCCTACTTCGAGTTGGCGGAGCGGGGTGAGGTCCTCCATCCCGACTCGGGAAAACTCGAGCGATTCGAAGGTTTTCTGGGGCCTCAAGCCACTCAGCTGTTCGAGATGACCAAGCGGAAAGAGACCTGACGCGAGACTTCCTGGGAAGCGTGGCTTCCTGGTCTCTTCCTTCCGAAAGCGTCCCTTCCTGATCCCGCGACTCTCGGGCTCGCCCGCGAGCCGTTGATCCGTTACCTTTTGATCGTGGTGATCCAGAGGAACGGTTCGCCGGCATCATCCATGCGGATTTCCGAGCGCAGCTTGGCCTGATAGAGAAGGTTGTCCAGGATCCGCTTGTAGTAGGTCCGTCCCGAGTTGAAGTGAACTTGAACCTCCCCTGGGTCGATTCGATGTCGGGAGAGGGCCGGGTGATCGAATAGGAAGCGAGCTTCGACGCGTTGCTGAATGGCGTCCAGTGCCTCGGACAGAGGCGTGTCGTCGATTTCGACATTCAAGTAGTTGAAGAGGCTGGGAACGGTTTGTCGTGGGGCCCGTTCAACGGGCCAGCCGGCCGGCCAGAACTCCTTGATCTGTGCCGGATCGACCAGTACCACCTGAGTCGTTCCGCCGCTGCGCCGGAGGGTGACGCCGACACCCCGCTCATGCATGGCCAAGGCGAGGGCCGTTCCGGCCGACATCCCTTGCAG
>JBJHCD010000507.1:0-5081 GCA_050485845.1 Pirellulaceae bacterium
GGTTGTTGGCCTGGGGTGGGGAACCGCGAATGAACGCGGATGAACACTGATGGGAAAAGTTGACCGGCCATGTTGCCGGATGGAAATACCAACTGGTCACCGGTGGGTGGTTGCCAAGGCCCCGGCGAGATTGCGACTTTCGGTCCCTGCAATTTCATTAGCGTCCCTGAGTGTTCATTAGCGGTGTTTTTGCCGAGTTCATTTCTCCAGCGGAACCCGCTGGGTGTCTTCGGATTTCACGCGGGCTTTCGAAGATCGGGACTCGGAGAGGCGTCTCCGAGGCAAACGGGTGAATCTTGCGGCCTCGGAACGTTCCCTCGGAAAGAAGCTGTCTTGCTCGGCCGCCAGAGAGTCGTTGTGTGGGGGGGCGGTAGCTGGCCAGTCGTGGCTCCTCCGGGACGGGCCCGAAAAAGGCCAGTTTCGGATCCGGATCGCACTCAGGGGGTCTCCGGATGAGCTGCCCCACTCTCGTTTTCGTGAACTGTCTAGCCAGCAAATAGGGGGCGGCCGAGAAGAAGTTTGCCCTTCACCCTTTCCGTGGACCACGAAATGGTATATTTTAGACAAGGAAGCATGTGAAAATACCATGCGGTGGGTCTCCATTCAGACTTTTCGGGAGGAACTTGATGTCCATTACTGTTACCGAGAAAGCGGCCAACGAAGTCCGCCGAGTTCTCAGCGAGCAGCAGTTCGATGAGGAGGTGTTCCTGCGGGTGGGAATTTCCGCCGGTGGCTGCAGCGGCTTCAACTACGTCTTGCAGTTCGACAAGAACTTTGACGAGAGCAACGACGCGCGCTACGAACAGCATGGTGTGAAGGTCGTCGTGGACAAGAAGAGCGACCTCTACCTGGACGGCACGACGTTGGATTGGCACGAATCGCTGGAGCGGCGCGGGTTCACGTTCAACAACCCGAATGCCGTGAAGACCTGCGGTTGTGGAAGTTCCTTCCAAGCCTAGGGTGCCAAGGAATCCCGTGGTTGCCGACCAACGGGAAAGAAACCAAAAAAGAACGGGCTCGTTGTCGAGCCCGTTCTTTGTTGCGTCGCTCCCACTTGCAGGCGGCCTCCCGACTATTTATCCGGCATTGCCAGCGAGTTGGCCGGCGCGCCGGCTCGTATGTCGGCCAGCGTGTTGTTGAGGGGTGGATTGGGGGGGCCGATTCCCACTCGGCTCGTCAACCGATTGCCAGAGAGATCGCGAAAGCGGAGAACGGCGGGATGAGGGGAGTTTACAGCCGAGCCGTGGATCGCGATCCTAGTATCCGGCAGTGGGTGGCACGACGGATCATTATTCTGCGAATTCTCCGAGGACGACAAATGGGGGTGTGTTTTGACACCTGAGAAGGTCCACATCATCGGCATGGGGGACGACGGCTGGGAGGGACTCACGCGTCGAGCCCGTGAGGTCCTGGAGCAGGCGGAAATCATCCTGGGGGGCGAGGAGTCGCTTCGCCGCTTGGGAACAAGCCGCGCCGAGATCTGGCCGCTCGGCACGACTCTCGAACAAATTGTCCAGCAGGTCGAGCGTTGCCGCGGAAAGCGAGCCGTGTTGCTGGCTCAGGGAGACCCGCTCTTCTACGGAACCGCTCGATTCTTGTGTGATCGGTTCGGCAAGGAGGCGTTTGAAGTCGAGCCGCATGTCAGCAGCATGCAATTGGCTTTCGCCCGGATCAAGGAAAGCTGGGACGACGCATATTTGGGAAGCTTGGCCAACCAGCCGCTGGAGCGAGTGGTCGAGCGGGCTCGGACGGCCGAAAAGGTCGGACTGTTTCCGACCGAGGAGTTTCCTCCTCGCGTGATCGCTCGAGCACTCTTGGATTCCCGCATCGACTACTTTCAGGCCTATGTCTGCGAAAATCTGGGCTCTCCGGACGAGCGGGTGACGAAGGGGGAGTTGTCGGAGCTGGCCGACCAGGACTTCGGAATCTTGAATGTGATGATTCTGGTGCGGAAGCCACATCAACCGGATCGTCCCGCTTCGCAGTCAGGGCGGAGGTTGTTCGGCAATCCCGACGAGGTGTTCCTGCAGTCGATGCCCAAACGGGGCCTCATCACGCCGTCGGAGGTTCGGAGCATTGCGTTGGCGGAGCTGGATTTGGGGCCGAGCAGCATTGTGTGGGACGTCGGAGCGGGAAGCGGTTCGGTGGCGATCGAGGCGGCCGAGATCGCTCGGGAAGGAAAAGTTTTTGCGATTGAACGAGATGCCGCGGACCATCAATTGATCTTGGCGAATGCCGAGAATTTCCAGGTGCGGAACTTGACGCCCGTGCTGGGCCAGGCGCCGGAGGCTTGGGGAGAGTTGCCCGACCCGGACGCCATCTTTGTCGGAGGTTCGGGCAGGGAGGTTCAGCGGATTGTCGAATTGGCCTTTCAGCGGTTGCGGCCGGGGGGGCGATTGGTCGCCACGGTTTCGAGCATTGACACGCTGGCGGGCCTGCGGGGCGTCCTGGAACAATCCGCCGGCGAGGTGCAGGTCTGGATGATCAATATCGCTCGAGGAACCTATCAGATGGACCGAATGGTCTTCGAATCGCTCAATCCGACGTTCATCGTCGCGGCGCGGAAGCCGGAGCGGCGAACGTCCGGATCGGAGCCATCGGAGCACGGATTGCGGGAGACCCCATGACTCACGCGGAACCACTGGACGTGATTGCCGTCGGAGCCCATCCGGATGATGTCGAGATTGCTTGCGGCGGCACGTTGGCAGCCCTCGCTCGCCAAGGTTACTCGGTCGGAATCGTCGACTTGACCGACGGCGAGCCGACTCCGAATTCACCCGGTCCGGAAGTTCGGTTATCCGAGGCACGGCGAGCGGGAGAGATCTTGGGGATTCGTCACCGATTCCTGTTGGAACTTCCCAATCGGCGGCTGTTCGATAGTTTTGAGGCCCGAGTGGCGTTGGCTCGCATCTTTCGCCGGCATCGTCCTCGGATTGTCATCGGCTTTGGCGACAAGACACCGATGGCCTCGCCCGACCATTGGCAGGCAATGCAAATCACGGACGCCGCCGTGTTCTACTCGCGGCTGACGAAGTGGGACGAGCATTTTGACCATACCGCTCCTCACATCATTCCCGTTCAGCTCTATTTTCGGTTGGCTTTCGAACCACAGCATTTGGCGGGTTATCCGAGCCACATCACGATGGATATCTCGGAGACGCTGGAGACGAAGCTCGAGTCGATTCGGTGTTACGAGACTCAATTTCCTCCGGCGAAGGAGCATGTGTTTGAGCGGGTTCGCGGAGCGGCCCTGTTGGCCGGTGCCGCCGCGGGATATCGGGCGGGAGAAGTATTCGTCTGTACCCGCTCGCTGGGAACGACTAATTTAATGCAGACGTTTTTTCCCGCGACCTGATTGGCCGGTCTCTTCGAGCCTTGGGGGGGAATCGACCGTTCGAGATTTTCGAACAACCCCGGTCAGGTCCGCCACGATTCATGCCAACCGGCGCCCCGCCTTCCTGGAGACTCCTTCATGCCGTCATCGAGATACCGGACCGCGCCTGACCCGAAGTTCACTGGCTGGCCGCCGGGCGTTCCGTATATCATCGGGAATGAAGGGTGTGAGCGATTCAGCTTTTACGGGATGAAGGCCATCCTGTACGTCTACATCACCGGACTGTACGTGAACGTCTTGGGGCTCTCCCAGGGCGATGCCCAGCTCAATGCCACTCAGTCAGTTCACCTATTCAATAGCGCGGTCTATGCCTTCCCGATGATCGGTGCCATCATCGCCGACCGCTACTGGGGAAAGTACCAGACGATCCTCTATCTCTCGATTGTGTACTGCTTCGGCCACCTGGCCTTGGCCCTCTTTGAGGACCCCGCCTGGCAAGAGAACTTGTTGGGGCGGGTCTATGTCGATCGGCTTCCAGGGCTCTATTTGGGTCTGGCCTTGATTGGGATCGGTTCCGGGGGCATTAAGCCGTGCGTTTCGGCCCACGTCGGGGACCAGTTTGGAATCGGCAACTGGAATCTGCTCCAAAAGGTCTTCAATGCGTTCTACTTCATCATCAATTTCGGATCGCTGTTCTCGACACTACTGATTCCCTGGATTCGAGGAAGACAGGTCATCGACCCTGAAACGGGATTGGTGTCATACACCGGTAGCGTCAGTCTCGCTTTTGGGATTCCCGGAATCTTGATGGGACTGGCGACACTTTTTTTCTGGGCCGGAAGAAAAACGTTTGTGCATGTCCCCCCAACTCACCCCGGTAAACGTGGATTGCTGGACGTACTGGCCGGTTCGTCGCTGTTCATGATCATTGCCATTCCCGTCTTCGGATACGAGATCATTCATGGCTATGTCGAAAGTGTGAGGATGACCTGGTTTTGGATCGCCGTGGCCTGCGCGGCGAGCTTGGGGTTGTTCGTGCTGTTCTTCAAGGTTCGCCAGAAGATCGAGCAAGATGACGGCTTCCTGGCCGTGATGTTTTTCAGCATCGGCGCTTTGCTGAGAGGCCGACGAGGTGGCACGAGCGAAACAAACGCAGTCTCGGAAGGGGTGGCGGAGTCGGCACCGGGGGCTACCACCGAGGCCTCTTTGCGGCCGAGTCCCTTGACGGATCACTGGTTCTTCGGTCCAGCCGTCCGGCGTTTTGGGCCCGAAGGGGCCGAGGGCCCCGCCTCGGTTCTGAGAATCATGAGCGTCTTCATCTTTATCAGTGTGTTTTGGGCGTTGTTTGATCAGCACAGCTCGACTTGGATCGAGCAAGCGCGGCAGATGAATCGCGTGGTCGACTTCAGCACGCCTCAATGGCTGTTGGGAGGCGGAGTGGTCGGCAGCTTCGGCGCGTTGGCCATCGGCCTCACGCTGTTAGTGGTGAACGGGCTGTTCCCGGCGACAGAGATCAGCCTGCTCGCGGTGCGAAGCGGCCGGATCGAACGGCGTGCGGAGGCGGGCGACCACAGAGCGAAGTGGGCCCAGCGGGCACTGTCGGACCTGCCGACGAGCTTTTCCGCGACCCAGATCGGCGTGACCCTGTCGTCCCTGGGGCTCGGCGCGGTCGCCGAGCCTGCACTCGCTGCGGGAATCGTCGGCATGCTCTCCCGCGTGGGACTGCCCGACGCGGTTGCTCGGTCGG
>JBJHCD010000508.1:0-5073 GCA_050485845.1 Pirellulaceae bacterium
CGACAACTCGAGACATTGACGATAGGTCTCCCCCAAGCGTTCACAGGCCTCGTCATGGGGCATGTCATAATAGACGGGACCCACGGCATGGATCACATGGGCGACCGGCAACTTCCCGGCCCCGGTCATCACCGCCTCGCCACATTGCAGGCTCTGGCCGTCGCGATGGCGAATCAACCGTTCACATTCCTCGAGGATCGTCGGCCCGCCGGCCTGATGGATCGCGCCATCGACCCCCCCACCGCCACACAGCCAGGGATTGGCCGCGTTGACAATCGCCTCGACCCCCATCAGAGCCAAGTCCTCTTCTCCGGCCAAATTCCCTTGATGGAGGAAAACCTCACAGCCTCCCCATTCCTTCATTCGCTGCATGCGTCACCTCATGGACGGGCCTATGCTGACTGTTTCCACGCACACACCGATTCACGTCTTGTAGTCGGCGTTGAATTTCACGTACTCCACCGTCAAATCACTGGTCCAGAAATGGATTTGAGCACTTCCTTCCAGGAATTGAAGCAGAATGTGCGTACGGCGATTCTCGCGGATCGAGCGACTTGCCGCCTCCGCGTCAAACGGTACCGGTTGGCCGTTCTGGCACATCAGAATGCCATTGATCGAAACGCAAGCACTCGCCGGAGAGAATGGAACTCCCGCGTAACCGGCCGCCGACAGGATTCGACCCCAATACGGTCCTCCTCCCGTGATGGCACACTTGACCAGCGGACTGTCGGCGACGGTTTGAGCGATCTGTCGAGCGTCCTGTCGAGTACGACAGCCTCGAACTTCGATTTCAATCAGATGAGAGGCCCCCTCGCCGTCATCCGGGATCATCGTGGCCAATTCCACGCAAAGTTCCCGGAGCGTTTGCCGAAAAGTCGTCAAGTCGGTTCCCTTGATGGCCACCTCGCTCGCCTTCCCACTGGCCAGCAAAAGCACCGTGTCATTGGTGCTCATGTGCCCCTCCACGCTGATGCAGTTGAAACTGTCATCCACGGCATCGGTCAGGGCGGCTTGCGCGTCGAGCAGGCTAAGTCGCGCGTCGGTCATGATCACCCCCAGCATGGTCGCCATCCGCGGGCCGATCATTCCGGCCCCCTTCGCCATGCCGGATAGATGAATCGTACCCGACGAAAGTTCCACCGACCGCTCGGCAACCTTCGGCCCCTTGTCCGTGGTCATGATCCCTCGAGCAGCGGAGAGAAAAGAAGCCTCGTCGTTCCCCAGCTTGCCGGCCGCGTCCCGAATTCCCTGGGATAACTTCTCCATCGGAAGCCGCTCGCCAATCACGCCCGTCGACATCACGAGAGATGACTCGGGATCCGCGCCACACGACTCGGCCGCCACGCGTCCCATCTCCAGGGCATCCGCCATCCCCTGCTCCCCCGTGCAGGCATTTGCGTTCCCCGAATTCACGACCACCACCCGAATCCGGTCACTCGGCGTCCGCTCGCGGTCGAGTTCCACGGGAGCGGCACAGACCAGATTCGTCGTGTAGACGCCGGCCGCCACCACCGGCTCGGGACAATGTATCAGCGTGACATCCTCGCAGTCGCTCTGCGTCTTGATGCCACAATGGGTTCCCCCAATTTGAAATCCTTGCGGTGGTCGAGGCATGGCCTGGTCCTCGGGACAGTGACCGAGTCCTAACATGAGTGAAACAAATGCGACGTCGCGGGGAGTCCCCGGCCGCCAAATCGATGCCGTGTTGATTCAGTGTCGTCCAGTGAAACCGGGGAACCGAAGCGGAACAAGCCAGTAGGAACCGGGGACGGACCAGCGAGTTCCTCCCCGACGTCTTCGGGGCTCCCTAGCTACAACAGCGCGGTGGTCTCCGGGAAATCATAAAGCAAATTGAAGTTCTGTACCGCCGCGCCGGCCGCCCCCTTGATCAGATTGTCCAAGGCGCAAAGCAAGATAACTCGCCCGCGGGAGAAGCGAACCGCGATATCGCAAAAATTCGTGTGTGCCACATGCTTGGTGGCGGGCAGATGCTCCACAATCCGGACGAACGGATGAGGGGCGTATGCTCGTCGTAACTCGTTCATCAGGTCGCCGATCGTCACGTCCGGAGCGGGACGAGCATAAATCGTGGCCAGGATTCCTCGGTCCATCGGAGTCAAATGGGGGGTAAACACCACCTCGACAGCCTGTCCGGAGGCCAGCTGGACGATCTGGTCAATTTCGGGGGTGTGGCGATGCGTGCCGACACCATAAGCCGAAATGCTTTCATTGCATTCCGGATACAGCGTGGTCAACTTCGGTGTTCGGCCCGCCCCCGAGACGCCACTCTTGGCGTCAATCACAATGTCCTCGGGCAACAGCAGGCCCGCCCGCAGCAGCGGCGACAGCGGCAGAATGGCCGACGTCGGATAGCAGCCCGGATTGGCAACCAAGCTCGAACCACGGATCTGGTCGGCGAATAACTCGGGCAGTCCGTAGGGAACTTGGCCCAGACGTTCCAGGCTGGGGTGCCCCTCCCCGTACCACTGCGTGTAGGTAGCGGCATCTCGCAGACGGTAGTCCGCGCTGAGGTCAATTACCTTGAGGTCCTTGAGTCCCTTGAGTGCTTCGACGCCCCTCTCCGAATCGGAATCGAGTCCAACTTCGAGCAAGGGATGGATCGAGCGAGCGGAAGCGGCGTGCGGGAGGCAACTGAAGACACAATCACACCGCTGGATCAACGATTCGGCCGAAAGATCCTCCAGCGTCAAATCGATGCGTCCCGTCAGTTGCCGATGAACCTCGGCCAGTCGAGGCGCCCCTTCCTGCCGGCTGGTGGCCGCCGTGATCTCGACGGACGGGTGCGCGAGCAGCAGCTTGATCAACTCAAACGCCGTGTAGCCAGTCCCCCCCAGGATTCCAACACGTACTTTGTTCACCGTACCTCGCTCACTGTACCATTCTCACCGTACCATTCTCACCGTACCCTGCTCGCCGAACATTGCTCACCGAAGCCCGGCTCGCTCAACCTCACTCGCTGTTTCACTCGCAGCGATACTCGACGGGCGCGAACGCAAAACGGACTTCCGGGATTAAACCCCCCGACCAGACTTGAATATACCGCCTGCCATGTCCGAGCCATAGCGGGAGGCACCCGGAGGTACGATATTCCTGGAGAGGGAATTCTCCGCGGAGCCCTGATGGTTCAAGGTTCGCAGGAGCATTTCCAGGATCAGCGCGGTGGCTCCCCAGATTCGATGTCCTTGCCAGTGAAAGTGGGGAGCGGTAAAGCTGAGGGGCCCCCGCCGCTCCAGGTGGCCCCCTCGAAGCTCGCGCTGAAAAAGGGCTCGGACCGGTAACTCCACCACCTCGGCCACCTCCTCGGCGTTCAATTGAAACCGGGGACGTTGTGAAGCGACGGCCACCTGGGGAACCACCACAAAGTTGCTGGCGAAGACGAACGTCTCGGGGAGTTCCCCGACCCATTGCCAAGTCCCCCCCGGCTCACCTAGTTCCTCACACCATTCCCGCCAGGCACACGCCCGCTCCGACTCCCCCGGTTCGACAACTCCCCCCGCCAGACAGATTTGGCCGGCATGGCGAGCCAAGTGGTGAGGGCGGAGGGTGAGCGGAAGATACCACTCCCCTTGGTTCCAATAGAGCAGCACCTGCACGGCCGCTCGCCGAGCGTCCCAGGAGGCGGGACCGGCATGGCGACCGTAGCTGAGTTCGGGGGACATGCACGGTTCCCGCAGATCAAGCACACGTTGCCCGATGGAGAGACGGCTGGGAAACGGCTCGAGTGAACCGGCGTGGCACGAGGCCGTGGATTCCGGGCGGCACGACGCCGACTTCCAAGAGCCCAGTTGGTTTGCCAACCGCTGGGCCATCGCGTTCACATCGGAAGGAAGTCGGATTTCCATGGCACTCCGCGGCACTCCACAACTCGACTGCAACTCGACTGCAACTCAACTGCAACTCGACTGCAACTCAACTGCAACTCGACTGCCTCAAATTCAATCTCGGCCGTCTGATTCACGTCACTCAAACGGGGGCACAATGCGATAGACGGCGAAGGAGGCGTTTTCCTCTTGAAGGGTCGGGTAGAGGGGTTCGAACTGGTGTCCGAGGGGCCGAGTCATTTTCCAGCGTCGAACAACCAGGTACTCGGCGTCATATTTTCGGGCCCGTTCCCAGAGTTCATCGTCCTCCAGCGCAGTATATCCTTGCAAAAAGACGGCGCGAGGAAAGAGGGTCCGCCGCCGCTCCTGCCAGCGGAGCAGGTGAGCTGGATCCTGAGGCATGTCTTTCCAGTTGAAGACCTCCGCTCGATGGGCGAACCATTTGAACGACTGCTGGGACCAGGGTGTCAAGAACAGGGCATCTTCCGGCGTGTTCTCTCGCACCCAGCGGCAGACATCCAGCCATTCCTGGTAGCGGCGGATTCTCGCTTCCAAGGGGCGCGAAGGGTCGTCCCACAACGTGACGGCTCGAGCACGAGGGGCCCGAATCCCTTCATGGAGCCCGGGAAGCAGCAGGAGGGGGGGAGCGAGAAGGAGGAGCAGGATTCCAGCTTGTCGGAGCGAGGGATGGGTGGTTCGGCTCTCCCAGACCGCGATCACCAGGGTAATGGCCGCCGCGACGGGAACCATGACATCGGCCAGGCGAAACCAATAGTATTTCAGCCAACTGCTTGCCAGTTCTCGCGAGGTGAAAGAGAGCAGGTCCAAGGCAACTCCGGCGAGCGTGAAGAACAGCGAGGCCAGGACGAAGTCCCGCAGCCGTTGGTGGGTGGGGTTCTGGAACGGGGGCCGGCGACTGACGACCAGCCAGACGATGGCGAGGGCGACGAATCGCAGAATGTGCTGCAGCGAGAAGCGATGAAAGGCGAGATGGTGGGGGAGTCGCGTGTAGACGAGAATCTGGTTCGCCTCTCGTACCATTTCCGGATCGACTCCCCAGGTCAGTCGAAGCCCAGCCACGATGGAGGGTGCCGCCAGCAGAAATCCGACCGCCAGACCGGGAAGGATACTCCGCACTTCGCCCCATCCGAACGCCTTTCGCCGACTGCACACCCAGGAGAATCCCGCCGCCAGGACGCTCCAGCCTCCCACCAGGACATGCATGGCCGAG
>JBJHCD010000509.1:0-5068 GCA_050485845.1 Pirellulaceae bacterium
GAATCCGATATCGCGGCCTTGGGATCGCAGTTGTCCAGCCATCTCCAGGGCGATGATTCCCCCCAAGGACCAACCTGCCAGCAGGTAACTGCCAGATGGTTGATGGGAGGTGATGGCCGCGCAGTAATCGGAAGCCATTACCTCCAATCGGGCCGGTAGCGTCTCATGGCGGTGTAAGCCACGGCCGCGAATGCCGAAGATCGGACGTTCTTCCCCCAAGCATTGGGCCAACGCCTGATAGCAGGCCACAATACCTCCAGGTGGATGAATCAAGTACAACGGGGTCTGTCCCCCCTGCGACTGCAGGGGAACCAAAACATCGCGATCCATGACTTTCACGTCATCCGGCCGACGAGGTCCTCCTTCCGAATCGGAAGGCGTACTTGAGTTTGCCTCGAGTTCGCTCTGAGCCATTTCGACGGATTCCAGGCCGAATCGACTGGCTATCTTTTCGGGAAACGCCTTCGCCAGAAATCGAGCGAGTTCCGCCACGGTCGGAAGCTCGAAAATGGTCACCAGGGGGAGCTGTTCCTCCAGGTCCCGTTGGAGTCGTGAGATGAAGAGCGCGCCTTGGAGTGACGTGCCTCCCAATTCATAGAAGTTGTCGCTTCGCCCCACTCGCTCAAGGCCGATGACCTCACACCACAACTCAGACAAGGCCGATTCCAGCGGAGTTCTGGGAGGATGCCACTGGCGGACAAACCGAGGTTCATCGGCAACGTTGCCCAGTAATTGTGGCAGCCGACGACGATCCAGTTTTCCGGTGTTGGTATGAGGCAACTCCGCCACGCACCAAACACGATCGGGAACCATGTAGCTTGGAACGCGCTCCCGAAGCTTGCGGATGACATGTTGCTCAAACGCCGCCCCACCGCCGTTGCGCGGAACCACGGCGGCGTCGAGACGCTCGGCTCCCACCGTGGCATCCCTTAGAAAGACGGCGGCCTCGCGGACACCGGCATGCTGTTCCAAGGCCAATTCGATTTCCTTCGGTTCCAGCCGGTACCCCCGCAGCTTGAACTGGTCATCCATGCGACCCAGAAACTCAAGATTTCCATCACCGAGCCAGCGAACGCGATCTCCCGTGCGGTAGACTCGCCCGCCGGTCGTGAATGGAAACTCGCCAGTCAAAAACCGCTCCTGGGTCAGTTGTGGATCGTGGAGGTAGCCGCGGGCCAAACCCGCGCCTTCCAAGTACAATTCACCCGGTACCCCAAGCGGAAGCGGTCGCCGTTGACGGTCGAGAACATAAGTCCGCATGTTCGCAATCGGCCGGCCGATGGGGAGGTTCGGATGCTCACTCGCCTCCTCACTGGACCACCACGTTGCCTCGACGGCTGTTTCCGTGGGACCATATAAATTCACAAAGGAGGCATTCCAAACCTCCCGAACCCGCCGATGCAAACCGGCCGCCGGGGCTTCTCCACCACAGAAAACGGTTCGAATATGCGTGCAATCGGAAGCCATCGGGTCCTGCAGCAACAACTCCACCATCTTAGGCGTGGCAAAGAGGGCGGTTACTTGTTCCTGAATCAGTCGATTCAACAGTCGCGGAGGATGAACCTCTTCTCCGGGTGCCACAAGAACCAGGGAAGCTCCGGCGGCGAACGCATGAAACAGGATGGCGATCGATGGGTCAAAGTAATAGGGTACGATCCACAAACACCGATCCGATTCCGACAGAGGCAAGTCTCGTTGCCTCCAGTGGATCGTATTGCAGATGGCCCGGTGTTCAACGGCAACTCCCTTTGGACGCCCCGTGGAACCCGACGTGTAAATGACATAAGCCAGGTCTCTGGGAGCAACGTCGCCTGTGGCCACCGAACCATTCTCGCTCTCCATGGATAATGAGGGCGGGTCGCCGTCGTCAGGGATGATCCGCGCAGACTCTGGTGGAAACCGATCCGCAAGTTCGGCTGGAGCCATGATGGCGGTGAGTTTCGCGTCTTCGACAATTTGTCGCAGTCGTTCCATGGGTGCTCGCGGGTCGAGTGGCACATAGGCCGCGCCTACTTTCAGAGTTGCCAGAATGGCGGCAATCATTTTCGGGCAGGGTTCAAAGCAAAGTCCCACTAGGTCACCCGACGCCAAACCCGAGGCATGCAACCGCTTGGCAAACGCACTGGCAAACTCGTCAAGTTCCTGGTAGCTGACCGTTCCATTCGGAGTTCGTAGGGCGACCGCTTGTGGACATGCACGGCTTTGCTGATGAAAGAAATCGTGGAGACAAGTGTTTGTCGGAAACTCGGCCCGCGTTTGATTCCATTTCTCAACCACCAACTGTCGCTCTTCGTCCGGGTACCAAGCAAGTTCGGTCAGCGGCACATCCGGGTGACGAGAAGCCTGTTCCAGGAGAGTCTGGTACCGCTGCACAATCCTCTCAGCCGACTCGCGATGGAACAGAGCTGCACAATAACGAAGTATCCCGCTCAGACCCTCGCCTGCTCTCTCCAGCACCCACTCCAGATCCATTTGACATGTTCGCTGCTCCACATAGATCGGAGTTTGCGGCAGCCGGTTCGAATCGGAGTCACTCATTGCCTGAGAGAAGAGGAAGCCGCCGGGATTCTCCTCGGGGCTCAATTGGGATTGTTCCAGCGTGAAGGCGACTTGCACCAATGGATGACGACTTAAGTCGCGAGTCACCTCACGTCGCTCGACCATCAAATGGAATGGATAATCTTGATTCTGCAGCGCTTCCCACACCACCGTGCTAACTCGACGAAGCAATTGCCGGAAGGTGGGATTCCCCGAAAGGTCCGCGCGCAAGGGGAGCAGATTGATGAAACAGCCGACCGTCTGGGCGAAGTCGGGATGACTGCGGCCGGAGAAGGGGGACCCGACCAGGAACTTCTCCTCACCGACATGGCGTCCCAACACGAATTGCAACGTGGCCAGGAGGGTCGTGAATAGGGTCACTTTCTCCAGTGAAGCCAACTCGAGCAAGCGACGAGTGGTTTCCGGAGGGATCGAAAATGGGACACTGCCGGCGGTGTGCGAGAAGACCGCGGGTCGCGGAAAATCCGTGGGCAACTCCAAGATGGGAGGAGCGTCGCTTAAGGCATCGAACCAATACCTCTCCAGCTCCTCGGCTCTCTCTCCCTGAAGTCGTTGATCCTGCCAGCGAACGAAATCGGCATAGGTCGCCTGTTGTGGAGGTACTTGGAATGCTGCCCTCCCTTCGACCTCCGCCACATAGGCTGCTCGGACATCTTTCCAAAGAATGACGACGGACCAGAAGTCCAGAACCAGGTGGTGTGATGTCGCCAGGAACACCGCTTCCTCAGTCCCCGTTCGAAAGAGAAAGGTCCGGAAGAGTGGCCCCGATTCAAGGTCGAATGGTCGATGGATCTCCTCGTCCAAGCGAGCTTGCAGCGTCGCTTCCGACCACGTCGCCGCATCATGCATCTCGAAGGAGAGAGACATTTCGGGATGTACCCGCTGGCATAGATTCCCGTCCTGGTACTGAAATGTGGCCCGCAGGCTGGGGTGGGATTCAACGACATGCTGGAGCGCTCGTCGAAAAGGACCAAGTTCAATGGGCGAATGGATCCGGGAGGCAAAATGGATGTTGCAGGCCACGCCGGCTGGATCGAGGTGATTGAGAAACCACAATCCACGCTGCCCATGCGAAAGTGGGTACGACGACTGACGCTCGAGTCGCTGTTGGAGGAGGCGTGCCAACAGCTCTCGCTTCTCATTGGCGGAGAGATGCTGAAGATTCTCCCTGGTCTGAGCGTCCAACCTTCGGTCCATTTCGTTACGCTTTCGTATGACGCGTCGAATTTGAAGTGGTCTCTCGCGAATCGGGGGGGGGACTCGGCCCAGCTACACGGGGCCGCCGGGGCTTTCCATGCCTCCATCGAGGAGTGTTGTCAGTAGTTGATCCACCTCATCCGAAGAGAGCTGATCCAGATTGGCCAACACCTCTTCCGCGTTCAGTGAATCGGCCGGTTTCGGCTGCGAGACATTGTCGCGATCAGGCTCGGAACTGTTGCTTCCAGATGACATCCGCTGGCAGATTTGCTGGGCAACCGATGTCAGACTGGTACTTCGTACAAGTTCCACAATCGGGAAGTTGACTTGGAGTCGAGCTTCAATCCAGTTGCGAAGTTCGATGGCCATCAGTGAGTCGAGTCCCAGGTCCAGCAGTGGCGTCTCATGGTCCAAAGTCGCCAAGTTCACTCCCAACACCTGTGAGACTTTTTCACACAACAGGTGTTCGACCGCCTCCAAGCGTTCTGCCGGCGCGAGCCCCCGCAGTGCGGAGGGACTGAGTGCCGCCCCACGCTCCGAATCACTCCCTTCGTCATTGTGGCTCAGCAGATGTCGAAAGCGTGGTGAGATCGGGCCACCCGCTCCCATGCCTCTCCATTTGGACCAATCCACATTCATCACGCTGAGCTGAGTGCAATTCTCTAACAGTCCTCGCTGCAAACAATCCAGCGCCTGCCGAACGGTGAAGCTCAGCACTCCCTGGCGTCGAAGTCTTTCCCCCAGTTCGGGACGTTCGGCCAGATAGCCGGCATCTTCCAAGTACCCCCAGTTTATCGTCAGGCAGGGAAGTCCGTGGAGACGTCGATAGTGGGAAAGCTGGTCCAAGAAGGAATTTGCCGCGGCATAGTTCGCCTGCCCCGCATGTCCGAAAACACTCGACAAGGAAGAGAAAAGCACGAAGTGTTCCAGTTCGTCCTCTTGAGTCAGCAGATGTAGATTCCAACCGCCCCGTACCTTGGGCGCCATGACTCGAAGCATCCACTGACGGTCCAGATTTTGGATCAGGCCATCTTCCAAGACCATGGCCGCATGATAGACGCCCCGGAGCGGCGGCATTTGCCGTCGAATCATCTGCAGGATCTTGTCTGTTTCGTTTCGACAAGTAATATCCCCCTGACAGACAGTCACCTGGGCTCCCAAGGCTTCCAACTGCTCGACTTTCTCTTGGGCACCGGGCGTGGCGGCCCCCGACCGGCCAACCAGAACCAGATGTTTGGCTCCCTGCTGAATCAGCCAACGGGCCAGTCCCATTCCAAAACCTCCCAAGCCACCCGTAATCAAGTAGGTGGCG
>JBJHCD010000510.1:0-3885 GCA_050485845.1 Pirellulaceae bacterium
CGCGCGTGACCGACGTGATGACAACATGCTTCAGTCCCAGTCGGTCGGCGGCCTCCGCCAAGCGTGCCGGTTCGTCCACTGGCAAGGACTCGGGACGACCGCGAGCCACCGCGCAGAAACCGCAGGGGCGAGTGCAGACATTGCCCAGGATCATGAAAGTGGCTGTCTTCTGCGAGTAGCACTCCATCAGATTGGGGCACTTGGCCTTGTCGCAGACCGTTTCCAGGCCCAGTTCTTCCAGCAGGTGGGACGTGAAATGATTCGCGTTTCCCTTGGGGACTTCGCGCTTCAGCCACCGGGGCAGCCGGAGGGTTGGTGAGGTCGCGGATCCCGGCGCGACGTCCAATTGGTGGGGGGTGTCTGTGGCCGGGAGGGGGTGATTCGGCTGGTCGTGGTCCCCGTTCAGCAGAGGGAGCTTAGGAAGCTCGGGCATTCGTACCTCGGATAGCTGAATGTGTTCGTTCCAAAAAGGGGTGTCCGGACAGAATGTGATAATTCGGGGCCCCCCAGGCAGTGCAAAGATGTTCCATCAATGCCGCTCGTACTTCTGACATTCTAACTCCCTGCTTCCGCTCGGCCAGGAGAGAACTCATTCCCGATCGGGTGCCTGATCGTGAACCCGAACGAGTGCCCGATGGACTTATCGGCCCTGCTCCTGACTGCGTTTCTAACTGTGTTCCTAGCGGTGTTCCTGAATGTGTTCCCAGCCTTGATCCGGGTTGGTGCTGAATTTCAGCGGCTGTGCGGCCAGAAAGTGGGGGGTGAGGAGTTTCCAGGTAGTGGTAGGAACTCATGGAAGGATTCACGTTCAAGTAGGCGCCGTAGTGAGCAATTTCGTTACGGACGCTGAATCCGATTGCGGCCAACTGGCCGGTTCGTCCCCAAATGCCCCAGTCATCCGTTCCGACTTGGGAGGGAATTTTTAGGGACTCGAGCGCGTTTCGCAGGCCCTGCTGCAGGCTGCGAAGGTATTTTCCGACCGTCCAACCGAGTCGCCCGAGGGGGATGAGGGGATAGATGGCGAGTTGTCCTGGGGCATGGAGTACGCAACCACCCCCTCGACTGACCCACTGGACTGCCAGTTGCCGCCAGCGAAGTTGTTCGCCGGAGAGCCGAATGTGGGCTCGGGAACCTCGCCGACCGACCGTGATCAACGGAGGGTGTTCGCAGATCAGCACGGGGAATCGGCTGCGACTCTCTTCTCCCAGTTCGTAGACCAGGCGGCGCTGCAGGGCCGCGAATTGTTCGAATGGGACTTGGCCCAGCAGATGGAACAGAACCGTCGGTGGCTCGGGAGGCGGAAAGGGGGAGTCAGGTGCATCGGCAGCGGATGACTTCTCTGGCATAATGGGGAACCACCGATTCTTCAGCGAAGTGAATTCGTCACGGGAAGAGAACCTTCCAGGATTTCGGGGAGACTTTATCAGGAGCGGTGATTGGGGCAAAGAGCGATCCTGGGAGTGATGTACTGGGCACATGGACTTATGACGAAATCGAAAAAAGGGGGAGCCAAGCGTTCGGCCGCGAGTGGTACCCAGAAGCCGGAACGTCTGGTGGCCGAGAACCGAAAAGCTCGACATCGCTTCGACATCCTCGAGACGCTGGAATGCGGGATTGTTTTGGTGGGGAGCGAGGTGAAGAGTCTCCGCAACGGCAAGGTCTCGCTGGACGAAGCCTATGCCCGCGTGCGGGACGGGGAAGTCTGGCTGCTGGGTTGTGATATTCCCGAGTACACTCAGGCATCACTCTGGAATCATGTCCCCAAACGGCCCCGCAAGTTGCTGATGCACCGGAGCGAAGTGAACAAGTTTGCCGCCACCGCTCGGGAAAAAGGGCTGACCCTGGTGCCGCTGAAGATTTACTTCAATGAACGGGGAATTGCCAAAGTTCAGTTGGGACTGTGCAAGGGGCGCAAACTGCATGACAAACGAGAGGCGATGAAGAAAGCCGATTCCCAGAAACATCTGGCTCGAGTCATGCGTCGCCGGCAGTAAGGACTTTCCGACTCCTTCCAGGAGGGTATTCGCCCCCGGGGGCCTCGCTCGGCTCAACTCCCCGCCGGGCGGACATTGCCGGATCCCGCTCCTTCCGCCTACGATGAAGAGTTGAAGGGAGAGAAGACACGACGGAAACGGCGATGAAGAGTGCGATGAAGAGTGCGATGTGATGAAAAGTAAGCTGAACTGACTTGACGATCGATTTTGCGACGGACCTGCTCATTCTGGAGAGACTCGGATCGATGCTCCTGGTGCTGAAAAACGTGCGGAAGTCGTTCCTCGAGCCCAATGGCCGGCGACTGGATATTCTCAATATTCCCGAGTTCTCCGTCTCGGAAGGGGAGCAGATGGTGTTGGTCGGGAGAAGCGGATGCGGCAAGTCGACTCTGCTGCATGTCATCGCGGGTATTCGCACGGCCAGCGCGGGGAGTGTCCTGATTGATGGAATCAACATCACCAAGCTTTCCGAGCAGGGGCGGGACCGACTTCGAGCGGCCAAGATTGGTTATGTCTTTCAGACGTTCAACCTACTCGCCGCCTTCACCGCCCTGGAGAATGTGCTGCTCGGCATGACCTTCGCTCGGGGAAAACGGAGTCGGCGGCGGGCTTTGGAACTGCTGGATCGAGTTGGATTGTCCGAGAGGGCCCATCACAAGCCGGCCGCGTTGTCGGTGGGCGAACAGCAGCGAGTTGCCGTCGCTCGGGCCCTGGCCAATCAGCCACGTCTTCTGCTGGCCGACGAACCGACGGCCAATATCGATCCGGCCAACCAGGATCGAATCATCGACCTGATCCGGGCGACCTGTGAGGAGGAAAACATCGGGCTGGTGATGGTGACCCACTCGATGGAAGTCGCCGGCCGATTTGCTCGAGTGGACAAGCTGGAAGAGATCAATCAGTTGCCAATTCCAGCGACGGCTTCCTGAAGAATAAGGGGAGGTGGACGATGTCCGGTCTTGCTTTCGTCTCAGCCCGTTTCACCGGTTTCGTATCGTAACGGAGTCTTTGAGTAGCGATGAATTTATTCATGATTGCCTGGCGAAGCATGCAGCAGCGATGGTTCGCCTCCTCCTTGACCGGCATCTCCATGGCTCTGGGGGTGACGTTGATCGTGGCGGTGATCACGATCCACGGAATCGTGACGGCCCAGTTTCAGAACAACGCCACGCTCGGCTACAACCTGATTGTTGGGGCCAAGGGGGGCCGTCTGCAACTGACGCTCAATTCCGTGTACTACCTCAGTCAACCGGTGGAGAACATCAGCTACGAGTTCTATCAGGAATTTCTTTCGGCCGAACGGCGACGTGCTTCTCGCAAGGACTCACTGGATCTTCATGCGGAGAAGGCGGCTTGGGAGGAAGTCGCGGCTAGCCAGGCCGTCCTGGGGAGCCTGGCTCCGGTTGGTGCCGGAATGCTGTGGTCGGCCGCCGGGAACTCGCTCGAGCAGCAGATGGAGGAACGATTGGGTTTCGATCGTCCGGGGCGTTTCGCGGACTTCGTCGAGTTCGCGATTCCGATCTGCATGGGGGACTACTTTGGGCCGTTCCGAGTCGTCGGGACCACCACGGAGATGTTTGACGTGCTTCCCCCCTATCTCGAGGAAACGGGAAGGGGATTGCAGTTTGCCCAGGGGCGAAACTTTCAGGAATGGAACGAGGAAAACGGCTTTTTTGAGGCGGTCATCGGGGCCACGGCGGCCCGTGAAATGAAGGTGACTATTGGGTCCGAAGTCTTCCCGGCTCACGGCGACCCCGAAGGGAAGGGACATGATGAGGGGTTCGTCATTGTCGGGGTCCTGGAGCCGACCGGCACGCCCTACGATCGAGCCCTGTTCGTCAACATGGAAGGCTTCTATCTGATGCGGAACCATGCCAAGCCGCTAGAGGCC
>JBJHCD010000510.1:3895-5058 GCA_050485845.1 Pirellulaceae bacterium
ATCCTCGAATCTCCTCCACTCGACTCGGAAACCTCCGATGACCCGGACGCCGATCAAGATGACCCATCGGCGACTCTGTCCGAAGACGTGTCCGAGGGGGTGAATGCGGAACGAGACTCAATCGAGGGGGATGGCTTGGCTGGCCCAGTCTCGAGTGACTCGGGCCCGTTGGACTTGGCGGAAGGAAATGCCGGAGTTCAGTCGTGGCGGACGGATGGCCTACCGATTGAGCAGCGGGAAGTGACGGCGCTGTTGGTTCGGACCGTGAACCCCTTCGTGGCGGCCGGGATGGTCAACGTGATCAACGAAGGGGTGGATGCCCAGGCGGTCCAACCGGTGAAGGAGATTTTTGAGCTGTTCGAGATCATTGTGACTCCGGTGCAGCAGGTCTTGCTGCTGTTGACCGGCATGATCATCGTTGTGTCGGGAATCAGCATTTTGGTCAGTATTTATAATTCGATGAGTGAGCGGCGGCATGAGATTGCCGTGATGCGGGCGTTGGGGGCGAGTCGTGGCACGGTGATGACGATCATCCTGCTGGAGTCGATCTTGTTATCCCTGGGAGGCGGGGTCGCCGGCTGGGTGTTCGGGCATGCTCTTAATGGACTGGCAAGCCCCATTGTGGAGGCAAGAACCGGAATTTCGGTCGGATTCTTTGATTTTGCGCCTCCGGTGAATCTGTTCGAGTTTTTCTGGTTGGAGCCGACGGTTGAGTCGATGGCCGAGTGGGTTGTGTATCCCGAACTGCTGCTGATTCCGTTCCTGATGGTCCTGGCGATTTTGGTCGGGTTGCTACCCGCCCTCTCCGCTTACCGAACGGATGTTGCGGAATCGCTCGGGAAATAGCGTATAATGCGGGAGAGTTCGATGGCGCGGTTGCTCCCACCAATTGAGGACTTAGGTCAAATGATGCGGCGTGTGTTGGCGGTGTGCGGGATGTTGGGGTTGTTCGGGATCTTTGGAACGTTGGTCAGTCTGGTGCCTCAACCGGTTGCCGCCTGTCCATTCTGCAGCGCGATTGCTCAGACTTTCACCGAGGAAATCGATGCCACCGACGTCGCCGTGGTCGCTCGGCTGCTCGAAGCCCCTCCGGTTGATGACGCGTTCGACAGCACTGGGGAATTGCCTTTGGCCAAGTTCGAATTGGTCGAGGTGTTGAAGGG
>JBJHCD010000511.1:0-5047 GCA_050485845.1 Pirellulaceae bacterium
ACAGCCCTTCGCGATCGCTCGAGAATCCCAGCACAAATACTTGATGCAGCGACTGCTGCGAGCGATCGTCTCGCCCCGCTCGGAACAACGTTTCACGGAACTCGGCTTTGCCTGGGTCTATGAGGGTGAGGAATGAGCCGCTTCCAGGAGTCCGTTCCCACCGTGCCACGGGGGGTCCCTACCGAGCATCGTGTGGCCTCGGACATTCCTTTCTTCAGTGGAATGATTCTGCTGAGTGCTTTTTATGTGGTCATGCTGCTCAGCATGCTTCTGGCCAAGGCCTCCTTCACTTCGCCGACCCATTTGTGGGAGGCACTTCAGTCGCGAGAGATTGCCTACGCCGCGAGGCTCAGCCTGCTCTCCTGCACGATCACGGCCATCCTTTCCCTATGGGTTGCCGTGCCGATCGGTTATTTGATGTCTCGCTATCGATTCCGTGGGAAGTCGTTTGTCGATGCCGTCCTGGATATTCCGATAGTACTTCCCCCCCTGGTCATCGGTTTGGCGCTGCTGATTCTGTTTCAAACTCCTCCTGGGCGATTCGTCGAACGCATGGTTCCGGGTGGGATTACCTTTGCGGTTCCAAGTGTGATTCTGGCCCAGTTCATGGTGGCGGCGGCCTTTGCGATTCGGACGATGCGCGTGACGTTCGACGGAATTCCCCAGCGGACCGAACAGGTGGCGTTAACGCTGGGGTGCAGCCGATCGCAGGCATTTTGGTCCGTGGTGATTCCCGAGTCGAGACAGGGTCTGCTGACGGCGGGAATTCTGGCTTGGGCCCGCTCGTTGGGAGAATTCGGACCGATTCTGGTTTTTGCCGGAGCGACGCGGATGCGGACCGAAGTCTTGCCCACCAGCGTGTTTCTCGAGCTGAGTATTGGTAATATTGAAGCGGCCGTGGCTGTCTCCCTGATGATGGTCGTATTGGCCCTGGTGGTTCTGGTGATTGTCCGTTTCTACGGAGTTCAGCGGACGGTGCTCTGAAGCTCATTGGCCCAAACCCTGCTGATCGGAATCCATCTCCTCGTTCGCCAATCGGGAATCTCCTCGACCTCTTCCATTTCTGTTCTTCTCTTTCCATTTCTTTTCCTCGACCGTCGATCAGAGAAAACAATCAACCGTGATTCGTGTCGAAAATCTTTGTGTCGATCAAGGCGACTTTCACCTGCGGAATGTCAGCTTCGAGGTGCCGTCAGGTGGATACGCGGTTCTGATGGGTCGCACGGGGTGTGGAAAGACGACCGTCATCGAATCGATTTGCGGTTTGCGTTCGATCAGCCAAGGAGCCATCTGGCTTGCCAATCGGGACGTTACTCGGCTCCACGCCGCCGAGCGGGGAATTGGCTATGTCCCCCAGGATGGCGCGCTCTTTTCCACGATGCGGGTTCGCGATCAGTTGGCGTTCGCCTTGACCATTCGGCGAACTCCGAAAGCGATCGTCCGCCAGCGGGTGGCCGAGTTGGCGGAACTTTTGGGAATTGAGGGAATCTTGCACCGTCTCCCCCGGGACCTCAGTGGCGGAGAGAAGCAGCGGGTCGCTTTGGGCCGAGCCCTCTCGTTCGAACCGGGCGTTCTCCTGGTGGACGAACCGCTGAGCGCCCTGGACGATCAGACTCGGCAACAGATGTACGACGTGCTGCGTCGAGTTCGCGAGCACACGGGGGCCACGACCCTGCACGTGACCCACAACCGCGAGGATGCCACTGAATTGGCCGACCACCTGCTGCAATTTTCCGATGGCCTGATCGTGGAAAAGTCCCTCGAGACTTTGCGGCGACCGTCGGAACTGCGGGTTTCCTCGGGAAGTTAGCCACCGGGTATCGTCCGAGCGGCCTGCTCGGATAAGATGGGGTATTCCGACCAAGACCGGATCCCGCGATGCATTTCGCCATTCGCCGCAAAGATTACGGGAATTCAATTGCCATGAAACGCATTTACCTACTCATCAGCTTGGTGCTATTACCGATGGTCAGCCATGTCAGCCTGGGACAGCCTCCGCTGCTCGATCGCGAACTCTTCTTCGGAAATCCTCAGATCTCTGGTGGTCAGCTCAGCCCGGATGGCCGCTTTATCTCGTTCATGAAGGCCTATAACGGAATCATGAACGTTTGGGTGAAGGATTTCGACGAACCTTTCGAGAACGCTCGACCCCTCACCGACAGCCAACGTCCCCTGTATGGCTATGCTTGGACGGAGGACGGCAAGTATATCCTCTATGTCAAGGACAACGACGGCGATGAGAACATGAACTTGTTCGCCGTCGATCCGGCCGCTGAACCCGCCGAGGGGAAGGATGTGCCCGATTCGCGGAACCTCACGCCGCTGGACGACGTGACAGCTCAAATTGCCCATATCAGTCAGAATGACCCCGACTTGATTTGGGTCGGCTTGAATGATCGAGACAAGGCTTGGCCCGACCTGTACAAACTGCGGATTTCCACCGGCGAACGCACTCTGCTGTATGAAAACACCGACCGGATCACCGGTTACGAATTCGACTGGGACGACAATCTGCGGTTGCTCAGCCGAACGGACGAGCAAGGAACCACGACGCTGCTGCGCAAGGATGGTGATCAGCTCGAACCGATCTATGAAACTTCCGTGACCGAGGGAGCGGCCGTACTGGGATGGGACGCGGAAAATGAAAATCTGTACCTGGAGACGAACAAGGGCGAACTGAATCTCTCCACGCTCTACTCGATGAATCCGAAGACCAAGGAATTGACCTTGCTGGAGAGTGATCCGGAGGGCCGAGTAGACTTCGGGTCGCTGCGACTTGATCGCAACACGCGGCAGATCATCTCCACCTCCTACACGGACGATAGGACTCGGTATTACTGGAAAGACAAGACCTGGGAGGCAAATTACGAGTTCCTTCGTGAGAAGTTCCCTGGTCGCGAAGTCGCGTTTCAGAGTTCCACCAGGGATTACAGCAAGTTTCTGGTTGCCATTCATGGCGATCGATATGCGGCCGAGGCATGGTTCTTTGACGCGGAGTCACGGGAACTGATCCACCAGTACACGCCTCGTCCGGAATTGAAAGCGGTCGAGGAGCATCTGGCTCCGATGAAGCCGGTCCGCTACCCCAGCAGCGATGGGCTCGAGATTCCCGGCTACCTCACGTTGCCCGTCGGCGTGGAACCAGAGAGTCTTCCGGTCGTGGTCCTGGTCCATGGCGGTCCCAAGGGACCGCGTGATTCGTGGGGCTACGATCCTCAGGCCCAGTTCCTGGCCAACCGAGGATATGCGGTTCTCCAGCCGAATTTTCGAGCCAGCGGCGGATATGGAAAGGAGTTCCTCAATGCGGGTGACTTGCAGTGGGGCAAGCTGATGCAGGACGACATCACTTGGGGAGTCAAGCATCTGATCGAAACCGGTATCGCCGATCCCCAGCGGGTCGGAATCATGGGGGGAAGCTACGGTGGATACGCCACCCTGGCCGGTTTGGCATTCACCCCGGAGGTCTACGCCTGCGGCGTGGATATTGTCGGGCCGAGCAATATCTTCACGCTCCTCGATTCGATTCCTCCCTACTGGGAAGCGGGTCGGGCATTCTTGTATGGAATGGTGGGAGATCCCAATACCGAGGAGGGTAAGCAACTGATCCAGGAGGCCAGCCCGCTGTTTCACGCCGATCAGATCGAGAGACCACTGCTGATTATTCAGGGAGCCAATGATCCACGGGTCAAGCAGGCCGAGTCGGATCAGATTGTGATTGCCCTGCGTGATCGAGGCCATGATGTCAGCTATCTGTTGGCCGAGGATGAGGGGCATGGTTTCGCCAAACCGGTCAATCGCATGGCGATGTATGCTGAGATCGAGCGATTTCTGGCCGAAAAACTTGACGGGCGTTACGATCCCAACATGCCCGACGACGTGGCCCAGCGATTGGAAGAACTGCGGGTGGACGTCAGTGAGGTGACTTACGCGGCGCCGGATAAAGTCGAGGTGGCCGAGTCCTTACCGGCGTTGGACGTGCAGTTGGCCGAGCGGGAGGAGACCTGGGAGATCACGTTGGCGGTTCAGGATCAAGAGATTCCCATGACGGCCCAAAGAAAGGTCGCCCAGGAAGAAGATGGTCGTTGGGAAATTACGGAATCGATCAGCGGCCCGATCGGAGAGATTGCCAGTCGAGCGATCTACTCGGCCGATCTTCAGCCTCTGCGGCGAACCTATCAGCAAGGTGAGGTCACGATTCGAGCGGAGTATGAGCCGGGCAAGATAGAAGTTCAGGTGGGGGACCAGCGAGTCGAGCTAACTTATGAAGGGGCACTGCTCTGTAATGGACCGGGGCAGGAGGCCATCATTCGCGGCTTGCCGCTGGAGAAGGACTACACGTTGACAGCCCATCAGATCGACCTCAGCTCGATGAAGCTCGAAAAGGTCCAGCTTCAGGTCGAGGGCGTGGAGGTGGTCGATGGGAAGAACTATCTCAAGGTATTGATCCGCAATTTGGAGAACCCGGCGGACAAGACGACGCTTTGGCTGGACTCGGAAACCAAGGAAGTGCAGCGATCCGAGCAGGTGATGCCGGCGATGGGGAATGCCGTGCTCACCAAGCGACGCTCTGCATCGTCCTGATTGAGCCATATCAAGCGAGGGTCAGTGAGGTTCTTCATCTCGGTGTCCGTGTGAAGGTGGGCGACGATATTGATCTTGTCGGGCGTCGAGAACTCATCAAGAATTTCCTGCATTTTGTCTTCCGAGCCATGGTACAAGCACATCCCGCACAAATCCCTGCTCGGTCTGCCCCTCCACAACGGCGACCACCCTACTCATGTACCGGGCCCCCGCCGTAGACGTTCTTTTGCCACAACTCTCCGAGAGTATATTCCTCAGCCAACCACGCCTCCAACTCGTCCTCTTCTAAACGCCGAAACTGCGATTCTCCATCCTGACGATCAATGACGACAATCTGCTCTGGTTCAAACGCATTCAGCAGTGGAGCCGACTGGGTGACCATCATCGACGACGCTCATCTGATGGAGATGGAGAACCTTCGCAAGCTCAGGTTACTGCTGGAGGACTTTCCCAAGAACCACAACCT
>JBJHCD010000512.1:0-5030 GCA_050485845.1 Pirellulaceae bacterium
CCTGTGAGCCGAACCGAACCGCTCCGCTTCTACCTCCCACGGACCGAATCACTCCCATGCACTCCGCCAAATCGCTCGCTTCCACCCTGCTCGGTTTCTCGCTCCTCCTGCTTTTCACTCTGCTGCTGACTGTGGTCTGGAACGTCCAGGCCGGACAGGACGATGCAGAAGGGGATGGAACGTCGGCCGAGATTACGAACTCCTCCGATCGGGAGCCGGTCGAGAATGGCAACGGGGGAAACGAGGCGACCGGTCGCTCCGATTTTCCTCCCATCTTCAATACCCAAGAGATTGGAGACACGCCGCTTCTCCCTCCGGAAGAAGCGCTCGCCACCATCCAAGTCCCCGACGGATTTCAAGTCGAACTGTTCGCCGCCGAACCGGATGTCCAGCAGCCCATCGCGATGGCGACCGACGGGCGAGGGCGGCTATGGGTTGCCGAAAACTACACTTACGCGGAAAGTGGTGTGAACTTCGACTCCCGACTCCGCGATCGCATCATCATCCTCGAAGACACCACCGGAGACGGAAAAGCCGATCGCCGCACCGTCTTTTGGGATCAGGCCGAAAAGCTGACCAGCATTGAAATCGGCTTCGGCGGCGTCTGGGCACTCTGCGCGCCCCACCTGCTGTTCATCCCCGATGCCGATGGCGATGACCAACCCGACGGCGAACCGATCGTGGTCCTGGATGGATGGGACGAGAATGCCGTTCGGCACAACATCGTCAACGGATTGCGGTGGGGACCCGACGGGTGGCTCTACGGACGCCATGGAATTCTTGCCACTTCCCGAGTTGCCGCGCCCGGGACCCCCGATCATCTCCGCACTTCCATCAACTGCGGAATCTGGCGTTATCATCCAACTCGGGAAATCTTCGAAACCGTGGCTCACGGGACGACCAACCCCTGGGGCATGGATTGGGACGAACATGGCCAGATGTTTTTCATCAACACCGTCATCGGACATCTCTGGCATGTTATTCCCGGCGCCCACTACCAGCGGATGTATGGTGAAGACCTCCGACCTCACCTCTACGAACTACTTCCCCAAACGGCCGATCATGTCCACTGGGATACCGCTGAAAACTGGAGCGACGTCGGACGCGGACTCTCCGGATCGACCGACATGGCGGGAGGGGGCCACGCCCATAGCGGGCTGATGATCTATCAGGGGGATAATTGGCCCGAATCCTATCGCGGCGCCTGCTTCACGCTGAACCTCCATGGGCGGCGAATCAATCAGGATCAGATCATCCGGCAAGGGGCGACCTACACCGCCACCCACGCCCCCGATCTGTTTCATGTCGGAGACCTCTGGTTTCGGGGACTGGAACTGATTTCCGGACCGGATGGGGGCGTCTTCGTCGCCGACTGGAGCGACATCGGCGAATGCCACGAAAATGACGGAGTCCATCGCACTTCCGGCAGAATCTACAAACTGACCCACGGAACCCCCAAGGCCCAACTCGACCTGAACCTCGACCAAGCTCCCTCGTCTCGTTTGGCCGACCTGCTCACGCACCCCAACGATTGGTTCTCTCGACAAGCTCGCCGCATCCTCCAGCACCGAGCTGAAGAGGGGAAGGACCTCAGTGACGTCGTGCAGCAACTAAGTACCGGATATTCGACCGCTCCAGCCGTTACCGACCGCCTCCGATTCCTGTGGGGCCTGCAGGCCGTGGGGGCCCTTTCCAACGAGTGGCTGATCGAGCAACTGGAAGACGACGAGGAACATATTCGGACCTGGAGTGTCAAATTCTTGTCTGACATTCTCTTACCTGACATTGGTCCGCTTGATCCTGCCGTCGAATCGGCACTGGTCGCGCAAGCCGAGCGAGATCCGAGCGGGCTGGTGCAGGTCTTTCTGGCCTCGGCACTGCAGCGACTTCCCGCCGAGCGGCGCTGGGACCTGGGAGCCGCTCTATTGAGCCGGGAAGATTTTGCCGACGATCCGTACTTGAACGGAATGCTCTGGTACGGGCTGGAACCGGCCGTGTTGGCCGCTCCCGAGCGGGCTGCCCAAGAGGCGATTGCCGGCCGCTTCAGCAAGATCCGCCGCTTTGTCGCTCGACGACTGACGCAGGAATACGCCCTCCACCCAGAATGGATCGATAAACTGCTCAAGGACTTAAGCACGTCCGACTCACCCGAAACCGCGCGGGATGTACTGTCGGGAATGACGGATGCGTTTCGAGGGTGGCGAAAAGCGGAACCCGTGGCGGCTTGGAATGAGTTAAATTCGACTTGGGTCGATTCGGCGGACGAGCGAGTTCGCGAACTGGCTCGAGAAATCGCCGTCCTGTTCGGTGATGGGCGAGCGATCCAGCAATTGCTGGAGATGGCTCGTTCGGATGATACCCCGCTGGACCTTCGCCGCGATGCCCTCCGCTCCCTCGTCGAAGCTCGGCACGATGAAGCCAATCCGCTTCTGCGGAATCTATTGGGACACCGGGACCTGGCGGTCGACGCGATTCGAGGGCTGGCCGCCATGCCGGTGGCTGAGAATGCCGGCCTACTGGTCAGCCGTTACCGTCAACTTCCTCCCAACGCTCGTCGTGAATCGATTCAGGCCCTCGCCTCACGACCCGCTTTCGCGCGAGAGTTGGTCTCCGCCGTGCAGGCCGGTACGATTCGCCGGGGGGATGTCACCTCTTTTCAAATTCGGCAGATTCGTGGATTCGGCGACGAGCAACTCGACCGAACACTCGACGAAATCTGGCCCGAGTTCCGCGAGGACACTCGAGCCAAGGCTCGACAAATCGCCGATCTGCGGCAGTCACTCTCGGATGACGTGCTTGCCGATGGCGATCGCCGAGCGGGTCGGCATGTCTTCCAGCGAGTTTGTGCCACCTGCCACGTCCTGTTCGGCGCAGGGGGGGACATCGGTCCCGATCTGACCGGTGGGCAACGTTCCAACTTGACGTACCTGCTGGAAAACATTCTCGATCCCAGCGCCCAGGTCGCGGAAAACTATCGGATGTCCATTCTGGTCATGGTCGACGGACGCGTCATCAACGGAGTGGTCAGCGAGCGAACTCGGCAAACCCTCACCGTCCAGACGCCGACCGAACGACTCGTTCTCCCCTTGGACGAGATTGAGGAAGTGCGAGACTCGCAACTCTCGATGATGCCCGATCAGTTACTTGAACCACTCTCGCCCACCGAGATTCGCGATCTGTTCGCCTACCTGATGGGGACCACTCAAGTCGAACTTCCCGAGGGAGTCGAGTTGGCGGAGGAGGAGCAGTCGGCGGCGGAAGGCTGATAGGGTTGCACTTCAATGGCGAGGATCGAGAGGTCGTCCTGAGCGTTTTCCTTGAGCCCTCGCCATTGTTGGACATCTTAAGGTCACGGACAGCAGAGCCGACGCGACTCCATGGCCGCTGACGTCGAGCACGTACATTCCGACGTGTGCTGGATCCAGGGGAAAGATGTTCAGTCCGTCCCCCCCCAATTCATCACAAGGGCGATAGGCCCAGGCGAGTGAGACGCCGGGCAGCGCGGTGCCGTCGTGAGGGAGAAAAGTCTTCTGAATACGCGCGGCAGCCTGCAGATCGCGGGACATCCGCTGATTGATCTTCGCCAACCGCTCGTTGCTCTGCTGCAGTTCCGCGTTTCGATCGGCCAGACTTCTCTCCAACTGCCGAATCTGCTCGACTGACCGCTTCAGCAGCAGATGCGTGTGCACTCGAGCAATCACGACCTCCAGGTCAAGGGGCTTCGTGACATAATCGTTGGCCCCGAGGTCGAGCGCTTTGACGATGTCGGAACTTTCGCCGAGTGCCGTCGCCATGATAATGGGCAGGTCGATGGGAGCATGCGACAAGCGAATTCTTCGCAAGACCTCCATTCCGCTCATGCCCGGCATCATCACGTCCAGCAAGATCAAATCGATCGGCTGACGCTCCACCAGGGTCAGAGCATCCTCACCTCGCGTGGCCACCGAGACCTCATGGCCTTTTCGCCGCAAGTCGCGAGCCATCATTTCGCAGATCAGCCGGTCGTCGTCCACAACCAGGAGCGAGGCGGAGGTTACCTGCATCAGTCGGGCTCCGCGAACGCGTTGGAGGTGCGAACCGAGTGTCCTAGCGTCCCTTGGTCACGAATCGGAGATTCAGGACCTCGTGGAGATCGGGTGGGAAGCGATCCATGTCCCGATCGTGAATCGCCTTTCGATAATAGGCATCCAGGGCCTGTAGAATGTCCCGGCGGCTGACGATTCCCAGCAAGCGTCCGTCATGAACCACCGGGAGATGTCGATAGCGATGATTCACAAAGACGGAGGCCAAGGCAAAAATGTCCATGTCGGGTTCCACGCAGACAGGATGCCGCCGCATCATGGTGGAGACGGTCTGAGCTTGCGAAGGGCTACCGAAGAAAACTTCATTGGCCAGATATGCCAGGCAGTCTCCTTCCGAAATAAAGCCGATCAGAATCGGGGCCCCCTGCTCATCAGGCTGAACCACCGGAGCGTTGGAAACGTGATGGCTCTTTAGAAATCGAACCACCTCCTCCAAGGACATCTCGGGGGTAACCGTCTGGACGTGACGGGTCATGAACTCTTGGGCCTGCGGGGGGGACTGGTGTTTCATCGAATGGATTCCTCTTCCCGTGTCCCTTCCGCCGCTCGGCGACGCCCTTCTTCGACGCCGCTGCACGAGGGGGAAGGATCGTGGCAGGCTTCACAAACGGATCGCCCTTCGGAATCCTTGAAGTTTGCGAGCCCACCGCAGCTACCTTGCATCCGGCGCCGGCCGAACATCACACCGACCGCCATGGCGGCGATCGCCACGACGAATACCAACAGGGTAATCAAGAACAACGGAAACATTTTGGCAAAATTACCTTGCCGATCCGTCGCGGAAGAACCGCTCGGATCGGCGGAAAGCTCAGGAATCAACTCGGCGAAACGCGGACTTGCCCGCTCAACCAACTCGCCCCGTTCTCCCTCGCGGGAAATCAGCAGAGCCGCCACGTCGTGGGCCACTACCCAATCATACGCGCTCGACGGTCCCAGTACCATCAAGGC
>JBJHCD010000513.1:0-5027 GCA_050485845.1 Pirellulaceae bacterium
ATTCGCTACCGGACGTTGTTGATGAGCACCGACGTCAACCCGCTCGAGATCTCTGTGACCCGCCTGCCGCTCGCTGATACGGACTTGGACGACTATCTGCTTTCAAATATCAATCGCTGGCGTGACCAACTGTCCTTGAACGACCTGTCGAAAGACGAGTTATCGAGCCACATGGAAACGATGACGATTGACGGAGACCAGCCCGTCTATCTCGTCGATTTCGAAGGGAGAGGCATGGTGAGACCATCGGGGATGCCTCCGATGGCAGGTGGCATGGGGGGAGGTGACATGGGGGCAGGTGGCTCTGGATCGGCCGCCCCAAGTCCTCCCGCAGGTGGAAGTGAGGCGGGAGCCAGCGAGATTGACTACGAAGTTCCTCCTGGTTGGGAAGATACTGGTTCGGGGGGCTTTCGCGCTGCCTCGTTCCGCGTGGGTGACGAGGGGGAATCCGCCGAGATAACCGTCATCGCCCTCGGCCCCAACTCGGGAAGCGTTCTCGAGAACGTGAACCGATGGCGAGGGCAGGTCCGTCTAGAACCGCTATCGGCCGAGCAACTTGACTCGGAGACGCAGTCCTTGGATGCCCAGAACACCCCGGGGACCTACGTGGCTCTTCATGGTCCCAAGCAGGATGGAAAACAGGAGTCGATCCTGGGGGTCATCCTTCCCCGCGAGGATCGCGTCTGGTTCGTGAAAATGACCGGTGGCACCACGGTTGTTCAGCGCGAACAGGCTCATTTTGAATCATTCACTCAGTCACTTCGACTGCCATAGGAGTTCCAATGGCAACTCAATCCGTTCCCGGGAAGCTCAGTCAGACGCAGCTGGCGTCAGCCGAACCCATCTCCTTGCGCGGTGTTGTCCTTGCGGTTTTGCATGCCTGTGCGTCGCTGAAGTTGACTGTCACTCTCTTCTCGCTCGCCATCTTCCTGATTTTGGTTGGTACCCTCGCCCAAACCGACCAGGATATGTGGGAGGTACTTGATCAGTATTTCGCCACCTGGATGGCTTGGATCAACATCCAAGTCTTCTTCCCGGAGGCCTTCTTCCCCGGCCGCCCGAAAGTCCCCGATTGGCATTTCCTGTTCCCGGGTGGAAAAATCATCGGATTGGCGATGGTGATCAATCTGTTGGCCGCCCACTCCATTCGATTCCGAGTCCAGGCCCGTGGCTCTCGGCTCGGAATCGGCCTGTTCGTCACGGCGGTGGGCGTGGGTGTGACTTGGCTGGTCATCGCGGCTGGTCACAACAAGGAAGGATTGCAGAACGAGCCTTTCTTTGAGTGGAGCCAGTTTTATGTGGGGTTGCAGATTCTCACGGGCGCCACGGTGGCCCTGCTGCTCTACCCGCTCGTCAAGCTTGTCCAGAAGCTCAAGGCAGAACCGCGATATCTTGAGGTTGGTCTGCTGGCGGCGACCATAGTCTGTCTGCTGGGCGTGCTGATCTGGATGCTCGGCCGTGGCCCGCTGACCCCTGGGGACGAGGCCTCTCTGCGTATCCTTTGGCAACTGTTCCAAAGCACGCTGGCGGGCGTTGTGCTGTTGGTGGGAGCGATTCTGATTTTCGGCAAGCGGGGTGGCGTGGTGCTCATCCACGCCGGAATCGGCTTGATGATGTTCAGCGAGTTTCTCGTCGGGGTCACCAATGTCGAAGAGCGAATGACGATTCGGGAGGGGGAAACCGCGCATTATGCCGAGGACATTCGCACCACGGAACTCGCCATCATCGACCGCTCTCCCGAAGATCATGACGATGTCGTCGTCATTCCCAGGCAAATCCTGACGGACAGTCAGGAGAAGCAGAGAACGATTGAGCACGAGGACCTTCCGTTTGACGTGACGGTGGTCGAGTACCACAAGAATTCCGAGCTGCGTCGATTTCAGGAGGGAGCCGAGAATCCGGCGGATCGTGGCGTGGGACTCGACTACGTCGTTCATCCGGTCCGTCCGAGTGGCGGGGCTGATGCTGATGGGGCGGTGGACCTCGCGTCGGCTTACGTACGGTTGACCGACAAGAAGACCGGCGAGGATCTGGGGACTCATCTCGTTTCCCTCCTGACGTCCCTGCAAGACCATGCCGAAGAAGTGAGGGTGGGTGACAAGACTTACGAGATGTTTCTGCGGTTCCGGCGTTCTTACAAGCCGTACGCGATGAAACTGATTGACGTTGTCCGGGAAGACTACTACGGCACCGACACGCCGCGCGACTATTCCTCGATTGTGCGAGTTACGGATCTGGACCGGAACGTCGACCGTGAGGTGAAGATCTGGATGAACAACCCCTTGCGCTATGCGGGCGAGACGTTCTACCAGAGCCACTACGAGCCGGGGCGGGATGGGATTGAAACCACCGTGTTTCAGGTGGTCCGCAACACCGGTTGGATGATTCCCTACGTGGCCTGCATGATCGTCGCGGTCGGAATGCTGGCCCATTTCTGGGGAACGCTTCTCCGGTTCCTCACTCGCCGCGAACGGGAGATTTTCCGTCCGGAGGATAGCTCGTCGGATGTGCCGGCAAGTGGTGACGCGGCGGTGGCGTCCGCCCTGGATCGCTCCGCCCATCGCCCGGCGAAGGTCAAGAGGAAGCGAACGCCCGATCCGGAAAGTGATCCAGGGAGGAAACGGAGTGGGATCGAGAAGTGGGTGCCGGTGGTGATTGCCCTGTTGGGAATTGTCTGGTTCACGTACCGCCTGGTTCCCCCTCGCGAAGACCCTCGCTCGCTCGACCTCACCGCTTTCGGTCAGATCCCCGTTCATTTCGAGGGCCGAGTGAAACCGCTCGATTCGCTCGCTCGCAACAGCATGCGAGTGATCTCGGATCGCGAGACGTTCGTGGATTCCCGAGGAGAAAGGCAGCCTGCCATTCGCTGGCTGGCCGACGTCATCATGGACCCGGACGCCGCGCTTCAGCATCCGGTCGTCCGCATTGATAGTCTGGAAGTCCTACAGACGCTCGGACTGGAACGTCGCAAGGGTTTCCGCTATGCGATCGAGGAGTTCCGTGAACGGCTCGACAAGCTGCAGGAGCAGGTTGATTTGGCTCGAGCGACCGATGCTCGAGAATTGAGTCACTACCAGCGAAAAGTGGTCGAGGTGGATCGTCGTCTCCGCCCTCATTTGATGATCGGGGCCGCTTTCCGCACGCCACCCCTTCCGGAGAATCTTCCGACGGAAGAGGAGTTGCGAAGTGATCCGGAAAAACATGTTCCGGTGTTGATGATGGTGCGCCGAGCGTTTGAGGTGGCGGAGGAATCGGAGCCGGAACTCCGCAGAATGAAGCCGCCGCTGATCATTCCACCGCAGCAGGGAGACGAGTGGCAGCCGTATGCGATTACTTGGATGGACAATTATCGGGCTCAAGTCCGCAATCAATTCAGCGAGGATGGCGCCACGGAGGAGCTAGACGAGGCGGCGGTCATCTTTGACAAGATCGCTCGAGCTTACGCCACGAAGGATGGCAGGACGTTTAACGCGGAGGTGGAACGACTTCGCGAGTACCTTGCGGCGACCTCGCCGATCGGGTTTCAAGAGCGGCGAGTCGATTTTGAGGCGTTCTTCAATCGCTACGACCCGTTCTTTCTGGCGCAGTGGGCTTATTTCGTCGCCTTCGTCTTGGCTGCCCTGGCTTGGATGGGGTGGAGTCGGCCTCTGAATCGAGCTTCGTATTGGTTGATTGTGTTGGCCGTCTTGGTGCATACCTTCGCCCTGGTGGCTCGGATTTACATCTCGGGTCGCCCGCCGGTGACGAATCTCTACTCTTCCGCCGTCTTCATCGGCTGGGGAGTTGTCTTGGCCGGGATTTTCCTGGAAACACTGTATCGGATGGGCGTCGGCAACATTGTGGCCACGGTGGGTGGGTTCACGTCCCTGATCATTGCCGGGTTTTTGGCGAGCAGTGGGGAAACGATGACTGCTCTACAGGCGGTGTTGGATACCCAATTCTGGCTCGCGACCCATGTCGTTTGCGTGACCTTGGGATACAGTGCGACCTATGTAGCCGGCTTCCTGGGGATTCTGTACGTGGTGTTGGGATTCTGCACGAAGAAGCTGGATGGTGACACCAGTCGGGCACTATCCCGCATGATCTACGGCACGGTCTGCTTCGCGCTGTTGTTCAGCTTCGTGGGGACCGTGCTGGGTGGACTTTGGGCGGACGATTCCTGGGGTCGATTTTGGGGCTGGGATCCGAAGGAAAACGGGGCCCTAATCATCGTGCTCTGGAATGCCATTGTGCTGCATGCCCGCTGGGACGGCATGGTCAAGTCGCGCGGCATGGCCGTTTTGGCCATCGGCGGCAACATTGCCACGTCTTGGTCCTGGTTCGGCGTGAATGAGTTGGGAGTTGGTCTCCATTCCTACGGATTTACGGAGGGAGTTCTCTTCTCGCTCGGCGTCTTCGTACTCTCCCAGTTGGCGGTCATTGCCGTGGGATGTTTGCCGAAGGAAATGTGGCGCAGCGGCGATCAGCTCTCCGATTCAGCCCCTCAAGGCTGAGGGCTCGGCTTCGGTTTGAGACGTTGGGCCTAACTTGAGTGTCATTGGGTTGTCAGCGACCCCGACTGCGAGGTCGCTGACTCCACTTTGCTTGGCAGCTTGTTCTCGGGCGGGGCGCTCAAATCACACTCGCCCGAACGCGCGAGCCCGAGGGTACACGCGCCCCATTGAGAAACCTCCGTGGCCTCCGTCTGGCCCCGTGCCGGCGGAGCCACGACTGGCCAGCTACAACGATCCCCCCTCTGAAATCCTTCCGCGCGAGGAGACAACCCCGCACCGGCCGCTCGAAGAGCGGACACCAAACGCGAATCCTCACGCTAACGGGATTCTTTGATGGGGAGCCGTTGGGTTCCCGGTGGTTAGCGTGTACCCGGCGGGCGATCCCTACGGATTGCGTCCTCGGACATCCATGCACGCAAAACAGCATCCACTGATCGCCTTCCTGATCACCGAATAAAACCCCAATTCACCCTTGAAGCGCCACACAGAAGGCGCGGCTAGGGTGGGCGGGGTGGGGTGACGTCTGTGCGGGGG
>JBJHCD010000514.1:0-5015 GCA_050485845.1 Pirellulaceae bacterium
TCCCAACTCCGCGCTCGGCGATGCTCGCGCTCGGCCATGCTCGCGTTGGGACGATCCCAGTTGCCGCAGCGTGGCCCCAGTTTCAGCGGCGCGGGTTACGCCCTCATCTCCAAGGCGGTCCGGATCGTCCCGGCGTGGATGTCCACGATGTCGACGATTTGGCGAGCGTATCCTCCCGCCATGACGACCACCAGCGGCAGCCCCGCCTCCCGGCAATGTCGCAGGACAATCTGGTCACGCTGCAGGAGCCCCGGCTTGCTGACTCCGAGCCGACCATAACGATCTCCCAGGAATGGGTCGGCCCCGGCCAGATAAAAGGCCACGTCCGCGCCGGCACGCCGAATCGCCTCCCGCACGCCGAACTCCACCAACGGCAGGTACACCGAGTCGGATGTTCCATCAGGCAGAAAAATATCGAAATCGCCCGGCTGCTTCTGGCGGGGAAAGTTGCGGGCGCCGTGAATGGAGAACGTGAAGACCGTCGGGTCCAGGGCAAAAATGGCGGCCGTGCCATTCCCCTGATGGACATCGCAGTCCAACACGACCGCTCGGTCGATTAGCCCCTCCCGCTGCAGGACGCGAGCCGCCACGGCGACATCGTTAAAGACACAGAATCCCTCGCCCGCATCGCGGAATGCATGATGCGTCCCTCCCGCCAAATTGATGCTCAGCCCATCCTGCAAGGCTTGCCGCCCAGCCGCAATCGTGGCTCCGGTGCTGCGTCGTGATCGCTCGACCATCGCCGGAGACCACGGAAAACCGATCCGGCGGATTTCCTCTTCCGTCAATTCCCCTCGGACCACTCGGCCCAGATAGTCGGATCCGTGAGCCAGCAGTAACTGGTCGTCCGTGGCCGGTTCAGGGACTCGCAGTTGCGACGCCCGGACCAGCCCTTCCTGAATTATCCGCTCACGCAACAACCGATACTTCGACATGGGAAACCGGTGCTTCTCCGGCAAAGGAAGCTCGAAGTGATCCGTGTAGAACAGAGTGACGGAGGAACCGGGCGAACGTGGCAACATCGGGGAGCGGTCTCTGGTGAAAAAAGTCGCGATGGAAACAATGTGGCCGTTCAGGTTCTGTCGCCATCCAGGTTCACCAGATTCAAGCGACTCCACGGCATTTTAGTCGCCTCGAGCTGTTTGGCGAGTCTGCACGTCGTGGAGATTCATCAATGATCAACGCGATTCGAACAAGGCATGAAACAAGCGAACCGCATCGGTGAACGAGATTCGTCCCGAATCGACCACCAGCGTGATTTCCCGGATCCAGCGAAGTTGCAGTTTTCCGGCCACGGCCGTGACCCGCTGCTGGGGCGCGGCCACTCCCAGAGCAGCCGGCATCCCCTGCGGAATCGGCGGTGTGAAACGATTCACCGGACCATCCCCAAGATCGACCACGGAGATCACGGCCAGGTCTCGCTGGTGTCGAGCCGGCTGGCCGGGTCCCCCCTCCATTTGCAATCGCAGCCCGGTTTCCATCTCCTCGCCGTCGGCGTCACCCAGGGAAAGCCACCGCTCGGTCCATGAAGGCTGCGATGCCCCGCTCGACCCACCTCGCACCGAGACGACTTGGATCACGGATAACAGGGTCACGTCACGACGGGCCGATCGGGAGTCCGAAAGAGCGGGAAGTTGTTTCAGGGCATGTCCGACCGCCAAGATCAAGCGGACCAGGCCAGCGGAGTGAACGGATGGCGTGCCGATTGGATTGGCCGAACTGAGGGGTTCCGACTCCCCTTTCCCGGTCGGCTGGGAAGGTGACGGTTTCCCCGGCATCTCGTCCCGTCCCAATTCCCAGGTTCCCGAGAATAGAAACGGAGATGGTGCACCCTCAGGGCGAGACGAAGCGTCCGTGGCGGCACGACGCCGACCGATGGATCCCCCGGCGCGCGTGGCCCCTCGCCGGCTACCGCGCCCCTTCGCTCCAGCTCCTTCCAAGTCTCGCGATCGTATTCGTCCCCCGCGCCCTGTTCCCTTGACGGAAGCCAGATCAATGTTCAGTTCCTCGACCAGGTGTCTTGCCCGAGGGCTCATTCGGGGCCCTCGGTCGGTTCGGGAAGGACGCTCCGCTTCGGGAAGGCTGGGACCAGGAACTCGACAGGGAACTCGGGGAGGAATTGGGGGAAGGGGGGGAGGTCGATAAGAGAGGTCCCCACCAGGCACCAGGAGCGTGCCGAGCGGCGTTCCCCAACGGATTCGAGTTCCCGCTGGAATGAGGGGACGTCGAGCGTGAAAGAATCCATCCTCCAAGGCCAGGATGGGGATGAGCGAATGTTCGGTTCGCAGCAAACAGAGGGGATGTCCTTGAACCACCCATTCACCATCATCGGCCAGCCAGCGTTCCAGAACGCCCTCCCGGCACCAACCAATTCGGGGCGCGACGATATGAATCGACATCTTAACTCGCCGTCATTGCGAAGGACCAAACAACAACACGTCAAAAAAACAACACGTCAAAACAACAGGACGACAATATGACAAAACGACAAAACGGCCAACAAAGAAATAAAGGCCGAAACGATGCTCACTAATGTTCCAGCAGTTCGTGCACCGCCGCCACGATATCCTCCACGGAGGGGAGGCAAGAACTTTCGGCGGCCGGTCCATGGGGAATCGGAGCATGGGGGCCATGCAGCCGATGGATCGGGGCGTCCAGGTCGTCCAGGTTCGACGCGGCCAAGTGTGCCGCGATCTCCGCTCCAATGGAGCAGGGAGCATGGGCGTCATCCACGATCAGCACCCGACCTGTCTTGGCGACCGACTCCTCAATCGGCCGCCAATCGACCGGGGCGAGCGTGCGGAGGTCGATGACATCCGCCGTGATCGCCTCCTCCTTGAGTAGCTCGGCCGCCTCCTCAATTCGCTGAGCCATCAGTCCGTAGGCCAACAAGGTCACGTCGCTACCCGTTTGGACCAGCCGAGCTCGATCGAGTGACGGGAGCGTTTCGCGATCAATCACCATCCCCCGCTGTTCGTACAATCCCTTGTGCTCGAGAAAAATCACCGGGTCCCGCGAGCGGATGGCGGCCTTGAGCAACCCCTTTCCGTCGGCCGGATGGGAAGGGGCGACAACGCGAATTCCGGGTAGATGCACAAAGAAGGGATGATAATTCCCCGAATGAAAGGGCCCCGTGGCAAACCCCACCCCAATGGAAACTCGCACGACAATCGGTAATGGCGAGCGGCCTCGATTCAGTTGCGGCAGCACGGCGACTTGTTGAGCGAGATCGCCGAGCGTGAAGAGCAGTTGATCGCTGAACGACAGATCGATAATGGGGCGGGCACCGGCCAGGGCCGAGCCGATACAGAACCCCAGGATGCCTCGTTCGAAGGCCTGAGCTTCCCGAATTCGCTCGGCCCCGAATCGTTTCTGCAGGTTGGTTGTCGTCCCGAAGACTCCCCCATGGGCACCGACATCTTGGCCAATCACGAACCGCTTCGGATCGGAGTCCAGCTCTTCGGCCAGGGCTTCACGAGTGGCTTCGAGATACGATAACTCACGCACGGCAGGGTGTTCCTCCATTCAGGTCCGGTTGGTGTCACCCATCGACGGGGACGGCTCCTGGAAGTTTGCGAATTCGCTGGCCATGGCTCGGTCATGAGCCCGCGCGACCTCGTCGCGAATCTCGCGATCGAACTGCTTCAGCTCCTCGTCCGTGCAGGCGTCGTCGGCGATGAGTTTTTCGCTGAGAATCTTCAGTGGATCTTGTTGCGAGAGTGATTCGGGAGTGAACTCCGCGGGGGGGTCGGCCGGGAGGTCTCCTTCGGCATGCGGACGAACTCGGCGAGTCACGCACTCCATCAAGGTCGCCCCCTTGCCTTCCCGGGCCCTCAGGATCGCTTCGTAGGCCGCGGCATAGACGGCCGCCACGTCATTTCCGTCGACGGTCACGCCGGGAATCTCGTACATCTTGCCTCGCAGGGAGATCCGGAGATTGGCGACGGCTTGGTCGCTGGGAAGCCGGCCCACGTATTGATTCTTTTCGCAGATGAACAGCACGGGAAGTTTCCAGAGCCCGGCGAGATTGAGGGCTTCGTGAAAGGCTCCACTTCCGGCTCCCCCTTCTCCAAAGAAGGCGACCGAGACCAGAGGGACTTGCTGAAGTTGGAATGCGTGAGCGGCACCGGCACTTTGGAGCAGGGCGGACCCGGCGACGCCGCTGGTACCGAGGATCCCCTGCGGAGGACTTGTCAGGGCGAAGGCCCCCCCTCGTCCTTGGCAGCACCCCGCAACTCGTCCGTACAATTCGGCCATCAGCGACATCATGTCGATCCCCTTGGCGAGTGCCTGTCCTTGGCCGCGGTGCGTACCGAAAATCACGTCCTCTTTTTTCAGGTGATGGCAAACCCCGACATAGACCGCCTCCTGTCCCAGGGAACTGTAGTAGGGCCCGGGAATCAATCCTTCGTGAAAGGATTGGATCAAGCGTTCCTCGCATCGCCGAATCCGCAGCATTTGGCGATAGAGCGCGACCAGCGTGTCGGCCAACAACACGACTTTCGCGGGTTTCATGGCCACGTCATTCCCCCAATCAAGTTTCCCCGTCAACCCTCAACTCGTCCTTCCAGGTTAGCTCAAATTGGGGACGGAGCGACAGCCGAGATGACGAAGAAATGGCAATTGGGGTTCCTGGCGGGTCGGAGGAACCGGCGGGACCGACACAATCCCCATCATTGGCCCCGCGCCGCTTCCCCCAAGCCGCTTCCCCGCGCCGAGGTCCGACGATTGTTGTTCCTCGCTGGACCACTGAAAACCGACGCCACCCCCCACTATCCGCCCGCCGGATTACCGCAAGATCATGAGGTGTGGCACGACCAAGCCACCAGTTCACAACCAGTTTGATAACCCGCTCCGGCGTACCGTCGTGTTCGCCTGGATCTTGCGCCCCATAAACCCTCTCGTACTCGTACTCCTACTCAGCATCGCGGTACTCGTACTCGATCGATGGGCCCGAGTCATGCTTTCGAGTACGAGTAGGAGTAGGAGTACGAGTAGGAGTAGGAGTACGAGTA
>JBJHCD010000515.1:0-5014 GCA_050485845.1 Pirellulaceae bacterium
CGCTGCTCTTCGGATTCGCCATCCGGATGGTCATCAGGACATCGTGACCATGCTGATGCAATTGGGAGAGATTCAAACCCTGCTGGAGCATCATGGTCACGCTTGTGACTCGTACAAAGAGGCACTCGATGTACAAGCCTCTCTGCTGGGTGGGACAACGCTTGATGGCCATCCCGAATTGGCGGAGATTCACGACCAGCTATGTGTCTCGCATTTTCGGAACCGCGAATTCGTCCATTCGGGACGACATGCGAGTCACGCTCTGCAGGTATTGCGGAAGGCCTACGACCCGGACCGCTATCCGAATGGTCACCCAAATCTGGCCAGGGGACTCTGGCGACTCGCATTCATGCGGGGTGGTGATCGACTTGCGATCGAGCAATATCGCGAAGCATTGGCCATGCAGAAGTTTCACTACCCGGACGGCCACACCGATACCGTGATCACCCTCATGGACCTTGGCAATGCCCTTACCAATCTCGGAGATATCGAAGAGGCGGCCCAGTACTACGCTGAATGCGTGAAACTGCTTGACGTACTGAATGAATTGGAGACCTTTCCAGGGGCGACGACCACCCAGTACTTGGGACGCCATGCCCTCGCCCTCGGCCACCTCGACGCGGCCATTCAACATTTTCGCGAGGCAGTTCGGATATTCGAAGTCATCTATCCCGAGGAATATTATCCCCGTGGGCACGACCACTTGGCTCACGGCCTGCAGGAACTCGCCTGGGCACTGCGACTGGCCGGGCACAACGAGCAGGCGGTGGACATTGCCGAGAAGTCGGAAGTCATGAGGTTGTGGCGCGCGGTCGCCCATGTCGCCAACGTCTCGCAAGCCGAGGCACTCAACTTTACCAGCTTTCAACTCGCCTCCCCCGACTTGCTGCTCAGTCTCTGGCCGGAAACCGATCGAACAACTGACTCACTGTACGAGTACGTCTGGCAACGCAAGGGCCTGATTCAACGAGCACAGTCCGATCGGCTCCACAAGGCGATGCAGTCGGCAACACCCGAGATGCGGCGGAAATACCACGATTACCGAGAAGTGCTGAAGAGGCTTGCCGAGGCTGCTTATCTTCCAGGAAACGATCGTGGCGAAGCACGGCAACAGCGTTATGACGAACTCCATGATCTGACTCAAAAAAAAGAGTCACTCGAGCGCCAATTGGCTCGAGAATTACCCGACTTCCAATCTCACTTATCCGACTCATTGGGTGTTCACCACGCCGAATTGACCCAACGACTGCCAAGTGGGGTCGCCGTCTTGGACTTCGTCCGCCACCGATATGTCCCCACGCTCGCTGAGTTGAATTCCGAAACTAATTCCACCAGTGATCTTGACCGCTACTCCGTGTTCCTACTGACGTCGCATGAACCGGTGAAACGAATCGATCTGGGGCCGGCTGAAAGTATCGACGCATTGGTGAGTGAGTGGCGTGAGGCGATTAACGATCGGCCGAGCGAGGAGCGGACGTTGGCCGAAACGTTGAGCGAACAACTTTGGCGCCCGCTCGTCTCTCACCTTCCGCGGGATCTGCGGACCCTCTACATCATCCCAACCGGCCTTTTGACCAAGGTACCGTGGCCCGCCTTGCCAGGAAAAGATCCCGGCACGATTCTGCTGGAATCCTTTTCGCTGGCCACGCTGCCCCATGGCCACCTCTTGCTCGAACAGTTGCGCAAAGCCGAGTCCGATTCGACGCCGTCAGTGGACCGTCGGCCGGAGTCATCGCGAACCGGCCGTTCGCGAGATTCAGTCGCCGGTTCAAACAGGACCATGAGGCGAATGCTCGTGGTGGGAGACGTTTCCTTCCATCCACCGGGAGACCTTCCCGCTCATGAAGTCGAGGGAAATCGTGAAGTCGAGGAAGACAAGGAAGGTCGAAAAGACGTCGCCGACCGCTTAGCGGAGGATCGAAGACCGAGCCGGGAACTGTCGGGATTGTGGCCCGAGTTGCCTGGCACGGCGGCGGAAATGGAGATGCTGCTTCCGTTCCGCTCGACAATGGAAACGACTTTTCTCACTCGGCAGGACGCCACCGTGCGCAATGTTGTCAATCACTTGTCCCAAGCAGATTATGCCCATGTGGCGACGCATGGATTCTATGCGGCCCCCGATTCCGAGGTACAACAGTTCTACGATTTGCTTGAAGACAATCTGGAAGCGAAGCCCGTCCCCATTCGATCTGCATTCACCTCAAGGAATCCCGCCTTGCTATCGGGACTGGTACTGGCGTTTCCAACAACCGAATCATCACACGGCGGGGAGTCTTCAGGTCAGCGTGAACAACGGAAGAATCCCGATACGGCTCCGCCTGGCGAAGTTCCAAACGGTGCTGACGCCACTCCCCAAGCCGACGATGTCGGACAGGGGGCCGGCCAGATTCTGACTGCGGAGGAGATTGCCATCCTTCCACTTCAAAACTTGAAGCTGGTCGTGCTTTCTGCTTGTGAAACCGGACTGGGGGCTCAGGCAGACAGCGAAGGGGCTTTCGGCCTGCAGCGTTCCTTTCATCAGGCCGGAGCGAACAATGTCGTGACCAGCCTTTGGAAGGTAGAGGACGTGTCGACAGTCGCCCTGATGCGTCTGTTTTATGAACAGCTCTTGGAGCACGATCTTCCTCCGATCGAAGCCCTGCGAGAAGCCCAACTGAAGATCTATCGCGATCCAGCCTTGGCGACTCCTGGGCAAAACGCCCAGCGAGGCCCGCGCATCGGTCCCGGCACCCCGGATCACGCGCCATCACCCGCGGACCCTCGTCCTCGATCCCACCGCCTCCACCCCGAACGATGGGCAGGTTTCATGCTGTCAGGGATCGGTCAGTGATTTCTGGGAGCGTTACCTCTGGACCAATTGGCTGATCACTTCCAGTAGGTGCGATTCCTCAATCGGCTTGGATACATAAGCATCCATGCCGGCGTCCAGGCATCTCTCTCGGTCCCCCTTCATCGCATGGGCCGTCATGGCCAGAATTGGAACGTAATGGCCACTAAGGGACTCACGAGCGCGAATTCGAGCCGTCGCTTCATATCCGTCCATGACAGGCATCTGAACGTCCATCAATACCAGGTCGAAATCGTTCTCCTCGATCGCCCGCAACGCCTGCTCCCCATCATTCACCACCGTCACCAGATGCCCACGACGTTGCAGCAGTCGAGCGGCAAGGAACTGATTGATCCTGTTGTCCTCCACGAGAAGAATTCGCAGCGCGCTAGCTGAGGTCGGCGAGCTCCCTATCGGAGCCTCCAACGCTTCCGTGGCTGTCTCAAGCGTGGTGGCTATTTCCGATGCTGCCGTCGACTCTGTTTCCACTGCCACGCGGGACACGGAGGTTGGAGCCGGCAGAATCGGTTTCGGGACATCACGAATTGCCGCCAGCAGGTCCGCGTGGGTGACGGGCTTGACCACGACGGCCGCTCCGAGTTCCTTGGCTCGCCCCATTTCCTTTCCCAGGTTGCTGGTAGTCAGCATCATCACCGTCGGAGGTGGCGTCGGACATTCCTCCCGCATCCGCCTCAAGGTAGAAAAACCATCCAACTCGGGCATCATCGAGTCCAAGAGAATCAGATCAAATGGTCGCCCTACCGCAGCTGTACTTTCAATCTGCTGAAGTGCCTCCGCCCCATTTGCGACGAGACTGACACTTAATTGCCAGTTGTTTAGCAACGATCCGAGAATCCGCCGACTTGTGGGATTGTCATCGACCACCAGCACTCGTTTCCCCACCAATTCCCCATCCTGCGGCTGCTGGTCTTCCTTTTCCGAGGCGGAGGGTCGCCACAAACGAACCGTGAAGGAAAACGTGCTTCCACGTCCCGGTTCACTTTCCAACCAAATCGTCCCCCCCATGAGCTCGACAAGCCGCGCGGAAATCGCCAATCCCAAGCCTGATCCGCCGTATTGTCGCGTGGTGGAGGCATCCACTTGCGTGAAGGCTTCGAAGATCCGCTCCTGACGTTCAGAAGGAATCCCGATTCCCGTGTCGCGAACGGAGAATTGGAGCAGGGCGTCGTCTCGCGAGACATCAACGGCAGCCACGGAAACCACGATTTCACCGGCCGGGGTGAACTTGAGCGAATTCCCCACCAAGTTGATGATGACCTGCCAAATGCGGCTTGGATCTCCCACTAGCGAGTCGGGAACGTCGTGCTGAATGTCGCATAGAAGTTCCAGCCCCTTTTCATCGGCCCGACGTGCCAAGGTCTTCAGCGCGCTGCCGATGGTCTCCCGAAGGCAGAAAGGCAAGGCTTCCAGTTCCAATCGGCCCGCCTCGATCCGAGAAAAGTCCAGTATGTCGTTGATGATCCGCAGCAATGTGTCGGCGGAAAGTTTCACTCCCTCCAGGTACTGTCGCTGTTCGTCGGAAAGGTCCGTGTCAAGAGCCAACTCGGTCAGTCCGATCACGCCATTCATCGGCGTCCGGATCTCATGACTCATATTGGCCAAAAATTCGCTTTTCGCGTGGCTCGCGGACTCGGCCGTCGATTTCGCAATCATCAGCTCTTCCTTGGCTCGAAGTCGAGATATCCCGAGCGCCACGCTTTCCGAAATAGCCAAACCTGCCGTGACCATGGCATCGGGAAACGGAACGTGGCCGAACAGTCCCATCACTCCCAGTGGGAGACTATCCACAATCAATGGGTAACCGACGAAAACCGCGGCGTCTGCCTCTCGTAGGAACTCCCTCTCTTGTTCAGAGAGGCTTGAATCGGATTGGCGAAGCAACAGGGGGCGACGGCCTTGAGCGACCGCTCCGAGCGTCCCCTCGTCGATCGAAGTGCAGGGGGGAATCCCGCCATTCGACGAGGCATCCACTTTCCGGTCGCTCGACGCTTGGAGCACCAAGTGGGATCGACGTTCGCCGGCCACGCTTGGGGCCGCGTCCTGAATCATCCAGAGACCGACGCGACTCGCCGGAGAATGCTCCACGAGTTTCTTCGTGCATCCGGTTAACATTTCCGAAAGCGTTTCAGCTTGGTTGAGCACCATCCCCACCTCGGCCGCCAAGGT
>JBJHCD010000516.1:0-1149 GCA_050485845.1 Pirellulaceae bacterium
CGGTTTCGCCAATCGTGATCAAGCCGCAGCGGAAGCTGTTCGTCATCGATTTCAATTCCCAATCCGGGTCCGGTCGGCAGCGCGACATAGCCCTCCTCGACTCGGAACGGCTCTTTCAAATATCCCTCTCCGAGGCTGACTTGTTCCTGACAGAGAAAGTTGGGGATGCAGCCCGCCAATTGCAGACCGGCCGCCAGCGAGATCGGGCCGAGCGGATTGTGGGGGGCGATGGCGGCGTAATAAGCCTCCGCCATTCCCGCAATCAACCGAACCTCGGTAATTCCCCCGGCATGGCAGAGGTCGGGTTGGAGGATGTTGGCGGCACCTTTTTCCAGGATTTCGCGGAATCCCCATTTCGTGAAGATTCGCTCTCCCGTGGCGATCGGGAGGTGGGTGGATCGAGCGATTTCGGCCATGACATCGACGTTTTGGCAGGCGACGGGCTCTTCCACGAACATCGGCTGATAGGGCTCGATGGCCTTGATCAGCAGCTTGGCGTTCTGGGGCGAGATGGCGCCGTGGAAATCGATTCCGATATCGACGTCATCTCCTCCAGCCTCTCGGAGAGAAGCGAAGTTCTCCGCGGCCCGGCCAATAAACGAAGGTGGGGCCACAATGCCGGATTGCGTGAGACCGGGCACCCCGGTTTTGAAGGCCGTGAAGCCTTCGGCCTTCCGTTGCCGAAGCACGTCGGGATTATTGCGAATATGGGCATACACGCGAACTCGGCTTCGCGTCGGTCCTCCCAGCAGTTCATAGACGGGGACACCGAGGGCTTTCCCCTTGATGTCCCACAAAGCCATGTCGATGCCGCTGATCGCGCTGGTCAAGACGGGGCCGCCTCGATAAAAGGCGTGCCGGTACATCGCCTGCCAGTGATGGACCACTTGGCGAGGATCCTTGCCCACCAGGTACTTTGCCAATTCGGCCACCGCCGTGGCACACGTTTCCGCTCGGCCCTCCACAATCGGTTCCCCCCAACCGACGATTCCCGCGTCGGTGTGGACCTTCAGAAACAGCCAGCGTGGTTTGACCAGAAAGGTTTCCAGTTTGGTGATCCGAATCGGATCTCGGTTGCGAATCGGCGCGTCGGCGGCAAAACGCTCCTCGGGCAACTGATCGCGGGATGGAGGGGCCGCATAGGGATCT
>JBJHCD010000516.1:1159-5009 GCA_050485845.1 Pirellulaceae bacterium
CCCTGGGAAAGTCCGGCCGCCAGGATCCCACCCAATGTCCCGGCCGCCGCTCCTCCCGCGGCCATCCAGCGAACAAATTGTCGACGACTAGCACTAGGACGTTCCGAACCTGTCATGACGCAAACCCCTTTCGTCATACTGTCAGTGATACGTGATGGATGGAAAGCGGAGGAACTGTCAGTACAACAGTCGGAACAACAGTCGGAACAACAGTCGGAACCAATCTGCAAACCTGCTCCAACGAGCACCCAAGTCCTCGCCTCCCCCACGAACTTTCCCCCACTGTAATCAGTTCTCGCGGCGTCTGCAGGTCACGTCGCCCCAGCGGGGGAATGAGAGGTCCGAGAACCTGATTTCGACTTGCCCCCGTTCAGCTATCGGTCCTGATGCGGCATAATTGGGCGAGAGGTGAGTTGGTTTTCCGCATCGCGGAGGGAAGTTCACTTCACCTGCATGTTTCCTCCAGGGAGTCCCCCCTCCCGAATACGCCCCTTTCGGCTCTCCGGTTTTTCCACCCGTTCCGGCCCCTGTCCCACTTCTAGTTGCTTGATACGCTCTCATGGCCTTGATCACTCTCACGGATTTGACCATTGGTTTTCGTGGACCTCCGCTGCTCGATTCCGTGAACTGTCGCATCGACCCTGGCCAGCGAATCGGGCTCTTGGGACGAAACGGTGCCGGCAAGACCACCTTGATGCGACTTCTTTGCGGCGAAGTGGAGCCGGATCACGGTTCCATCACACTGGCTCCGGACGTTCGTGTCGGTTGGCTGCGGCAAGACGTGCCCCAAGACCAGTCCGGTCCCATTCATGACGTCATTTCCAGGGGACATCCCGAGCGGGGAACTCCCGAATCGGAATGGAAGGTGGAACAGCAAGTAGCGCAGATCCAGTCCCGCATGAACCTGGACGGGGATCAACTGTTCGAAACACTCTCCTCGGGAATGAAACGCCGAGTCCTGTTGGCTCAAGCGCTGGTAGCCCAGCCCGACTTGCTGCTGCTGGATGAACCGACCAACCACTTGGACATCGAGGCCATTCAGTGGCTCGAACAGTTCTTGCTCGGCTGGCGTGGAACGCTGCTTTTCGTCACGCATGACCGCGTGTTTCTCCAAAATCTGGCCACGCGAATTCTGGAGATCGATCGGGGGCACCTCTTTGATTGGTCCTGCGATTACCAGACCTTCCTCCGCCGCAAGGAAGAAGCCCTCGCCGCTGAACAGAAACAGGAGGCGTTGTTCGAGAAGAAGCTGGCCGAGGAGGAAGCATGGATTCGGCAAGGTATCAAGGCGCGACGCACTCGGAACGAGGGCCGAGTTCGCGCATTGGAGCAGATGCGGCGGCAATGGCAGGAGCGTCGGAAGAATCCCGGCAAGGTGCGAATGGAAATCCAGCAGGGAGCCCGAAGTGGAACTCTGGTGGCCGACGTGGAGCAAGTCGCGTTTTCCTACGGGGACCGTCCCATTCTGGACAACTTCTCGACCACTATCCTCCGTGGCGACAAGGTCGGAATCATTGGGCCCAATGGAGTCGGCAAGACGACGCTGTTGCGGATTCTCTTGGGGAAACTGACGCCCCAACAGGGAACCGTCCGGCTGGGGACCAATCTGCAAGTCGCCTACTTCGACCAACTTCGGGAGCAACTAGACGACCAGAAATCGGTGGCCGACAACATCGCCGACGGATACGACTCCATCCAAGTCGGCGACCAGTCTCGGCACGTGATCGGTTACCTGCAGGACTTTCTGTTTACCCCCGAGCGGGCTCGGACTCCCGTCCGTTTTCTCTCTGGGGGCGAGCGGAATCGTGTACTGCTGGCACGCCTGTTCGCCAAACCAGCCAACGTGATTGTGTTGGACGAACCGACCAATGACCTCGACGCGGAGACGCTGGAACTGCTGGAAGATCGCCTGATGGAGTTCACGGGAACGGTGCTGGTGGTAAGCCACGATCGAGCATTTCTCAATAATATCGCCACCAGCACGATCGCGTTCGACGACGGTCAGTTCCGCGAATACGTGGGTGGATATGACGATTGGATTCGGCAGCGGGAACAGCGGCAAGCGGGCCGGCCGGGCGCAAGCTCGCGAAAGTCAGATGGCGGCGGCACGAAACAAGGATCGGGAAAGGGCTCGCGGGATTCCGCCGACTCCGCCACGACGAAAGCCACGCGTTCCAGTTCGGCCTCGGCCGGCGCCGGAAATTCTGGCAGTTCGGGCAACTCGGACAGCTCTGGCAACGCCCGGCGCCGGCTGACCTACAAGGAAAAGCAGGAGCTGGCGGGGCTTCCCGAGCAGATTGAGCAATTGGAGCTGGAGTTGGCCGAATTGCATGCCGCCATGGCTCAGCCGGAATTCTATCAGCAGCCGGGTGAACAGATCGCCGAAGCGACGGGACGTCTCAAGGCGCTGGAAGACCAATTGGCCTCGAATTACGAACGATGGGAGGCCCTCGATGCCCTCGCCCAATGACTCACCCTCCTTCGGCCCGTCTCCCTCCAACGCTTCTCCAGAAGTCATCCCCGCTGGACCTGCGTCCCCATCCGTCGCTCCACAACTGCGTGAGTGGCTCATGGAAGCAGCCCTCCAGGGGGCATCCGATCTGCATTTGATTGTCGGCCATCCTCCGATGCTGCGTTTGCATGGCCATTTGCAACCCCTCAATAACACGCTGCTGACCGGCCCCCAAGTCTCGGAACTGCTTCATCCTTGTCTTAGCGAACGGATTGCGAGCCTCTTGGAGCGAGAACGGAATGCCGACTTTGCTCTCTCGCTGCAGCAGGCCGAACAGTCTCGGCGGTTTCGCGTCAACTACTTTCTGGGAGGTGGAGAATTGGGAGCCTGCTTCCGCGTGATTCCCGAAGTGATTCCCAGCTTGGAGTGGGCCGGTTTTCCCCGTGACGTCGCCGAACGTCTCACCTCATTTCTCAATGGCCTGGTACTCGTCTCGGGCGTCACCGGCTCCGGAAAGACAACGACCCTGGCCATGCTGATTCAAATGCTGAATCAGTTGGGAGGTCATCGAATCATCACCGTGGAAGACCCGGTGGAGTACATTTTTCCACGAGTTCCAGGATCCGTCATCACTCAGCGCGAAGTCGGTGAAGACGTCCATAGCTTTGCCGATGGCCTGAAGTACGGTCTCCGCCAGGATCCGGATGTCATTCTCGTGGGTGAAATCCGGGATCAGGCCACGGGGCAGATGGCCTTGAGCGCCGCGGAAACGGGGCATCTGGTCTTCTCGACACTTCATACGCGAGATGCAAAAGGGGCCGTTTCACGGTTTGCCGACCTGTTTCCCCAGAGTGTCCAGGGAGACATCCGTTCCCAGTTGTCACTGAGCCTCCGCGCCGTGCTCAGCCAACACCTGCTCCCCAGCACGCACATCGACGACAAACGCGAGCTGGCTCTGGAAATCCTGTTCGTCAATTCGGCGATCGCCAGTTCGATTCGGTCGGGTCGCGTTGAGGGGATCGACAATCACATCTTGACGGGGCGAGCCGACGGGATGGTGACATTGAACGAGTCGATTCGCCGACTCCTGCAGGCCGGACGCATCAGTCCCGAAACCGCCGAGATGTATGTCTCCGACCGCTCCGCCCTGCGTTGACTCTTCTCCCACGGCGGCCACTGCTCAAGTCGCGGCCACTGCTCAAGTCGCGGCCGGAGCCATCAGGAGTCGCTCGCCTCGTCTCCCACGATTCCCAACTCCTCGAGTTTCTTGCGGAGTGTTGTACGGTGGATTCCCAGCGCGCGAGCCGCGGTGGCAAACTGTTTCTGATGATGTCTCCAGACGGTTTCCAGCAAAGGGGGCTCCACCAGCTTCAAAAAACGTGGATAAAGGTCTTGGAG
>JBJHCD010000517.1:0-5000 GCA_050485845.1 Pirellulaceae bacterium
ACACACTCCAAATCAACAATCACCGAAACGAGGAGAATTCCCCATGCAAAATCACCACTTCACTCGACGAACCATCTTGCGCGGTCTGGGCGTCACGCTGGCACTCCCTTGGATGGAGTCGCTGACCGTTTGGGGAAATGACAACTCACCCCGAAAGGAAGAGGGAGAAGCCCCGATTCGTCTGGGAGTCCTGTTCTCCGGAAATGGCTTTCATTCTCATGAGTGGTGGGCCGAGGGGAGTGGATCCGATATGAAGCTGGGGCGAGTTCTCTCGCCGTTGGAGCGGCATCGGAGGCAGATGCTGTTCATTCAGGGCCTTTATCACGAAGAAGCGAGGAAAGGGAATATTCACAGTTCGCAGACCGGCAATCTCCTTTCCGGCGCCCCGCTGGCTTCGGGCGGAGACATCCGTTCGGGAACCAGTTTTGATCAGCTACTTGCGCAGACGTATGGCCGTTCGACGAAGGTTTCGAGCCTGGTCTTGGGCTGCGAGAAGTCCAATCCCTCGGTCCATAAGAACTACTCGATGCTGTACAGTTCCCACATTTCGTGGAGTTCCCCCACCTCGCCCACTCCACTGGAACTTTATCCAGCCCTGGCGTTTGACCGGCTGTTCAAGGATGAGGTGACGGCAGGTGACAAGAGTGTGCTAGACGCGGTGCTGGCGGAGGCGAGTGACCTGCGACGGCAGATCAGTATTCGGGACCAGCGGAAGCTGGACGAGTATCTGGATTCCGTTCGGGATGTCGAAACTCGGATTGAAGCGGCGGGGAAACAAGGGGAACTGCAGGGATGGCGCCCCACGCTGGAACAACCCAACATGCCCCGTCCCGAGGATGGAATTCCCCAGAACATCGCCGATCACATGCGGCTGATGTGCGACATCCTGGTGCTCGGTTTCCAAACGGACACGACCCGCATCGCCACATTGAAACTAAACAACGACCATTCGTCGCTCCGCTTTCCCCATCTGGGCGTCGACTACATGATTCACCACCTCCTCTCTCACTCCGATACGGACGATTGGCTCAAGGTGAATCAATTCTTTGTCCAACAGATTGCCTACCTGGCCGACCGCATGGCTTCGATTCAGGAGGGAGAACGGACGTTGCTGGACAATTCGATGCTCCTGTTCTGCTCGAGCATGATGACGGGGCATCACAACAACGACCAGTTGCCGGTGGTGGTTTTGGGCGGGGGAGGCGGACAGCTCCAGGGAGGACGGGTGCTCGATTACCGCCAAGACTCCCAACGACAGCTCTGCCGTCTCTTCCTGTCGCTGATGGGGAAGATGGGAATTCAGCAGGAGTCCTTCGGGGACGCCACTCAGCCGCTCACGGAAATCTGACTCGGCCACCCATGACAGTGTGGGATCCCACCAATGACAGTGTGGGATCATGGCCAAGCAAGATCTCGGATGAACCCCCCACCGGGTTTATTTACATTCTACCGGTCTAACTAGAAAATAGGGGAGTCGTGCCGGCGAGTTACACCAGAGTTACATCGATGGCGTGATAAGTCAGTTCAGCGGGGGATCGGGGCAGTGAGATTTCCCTGCGCGGGCGGGCACCTGACACAGAACGGAGGTGTCTCATGGGTAGTTTTCGTCTCACGGTGACGGACTCCACGCGCAAGCTGGAGGTTCCATCTCCATCCGCCGATCCCTCCCGCGCCCCGGCTCAGGAAGATGTCTCATTCGGCCAATCTTCCGGAACGGCTTCGGACGGGGAGCCCCCCCCGACCGAACCTGGCCTGCCGTATTACTTGGGACGTTTTCGGATCGAGAAGTTGCTTGGTCGTGGCGGTTTCGCCGAAGTGTGGCTCGGTTTCGACACCGAGCTGAATCGGGCCGTGGCGATCAAGCGAGCCAGAACAGACCGTTCCATTTCTCTAGAGATTCTGCGTTGTTTGCGGGAGGAGGCCAGGAAGGCTGCCTCGCTCACTCATCCGGGGATTACTCGCGTCTATGATGTCAGCGTGACGAACAACGATTTTTTCATCGTTTCGGAGTTTATCGAGGGGCTGACGCTGGGCGAGAGAATGCGGGAGGGCCCGATTCCACTCGAACAAGTTGTTTCGATTGTGATGGACGTCGCCGCCGCGTTGCATTATGCCCATCGTCGTGACATGGTCCATCGCGACGTGAAGCCGGGCAACATCCTACTAAGAACGAGTGATTCCAGCGCGGTATTGACCGACTTTGGCTTGGCGATTCTCGAGGGCGAGATGCCGCGACGTTCGTACGAGCTGACCGGGACGATTCGCTTCATGTCTCCCGAGCAAGCTCGGGGAGACATGACTCGCATCGATCACCGGACGGACATTTTTAGCTTAGGTTTGGTGCTCTACTCGATGCTGGGCAACCGCCTTCCCTACCCCGAGGCGGATAGCAAGACGTACTTGAATTATGTGGCAACTCGCGAGCCTCGCCCTCTGGGGACGGTTGTGGACGGGGTGCCTCGGGAGTTGGAACGGATCTGCATGCGTTGTCTGGCGATCGATCCGAAGGACCGCTTCTACACGTGCTTGGAACTGCGGGAAGTTCTCCAGGCCTGGAGAGACAAGCAGCCTCGACTGCGTTTCTCGCGTCGAGCAACGACTCGGCGATTTCTCACTCGCTCCCCATCATCATGGCTGTGGGTCGTGGGAATCCTTCCCATTCTGCTCTGGCTGATCATCACCCTTCCCTGGAGTTCACCTCCCGACCCGCCCTGGCCTGAAGTGCCCCCCACTCGTCCCTTACCCGGTCAGTCCGGCTCGGGTTTTTTCTTGGACGTGGCCACTTTGGCAGAACCGGAGACCTGGATTCCGCTTTTGGATAAGGAGCCTTTGATTCTCGCTTGGCAGCGGACGGAAGGTCGTGGGGAGCCATCGTTTGATCCGGTTCAGCAGCGTCTATCCATTCGCTCGGAACGGTCCCGCTGGTTCGTTCAATGTGCCCAACTCCCCACGCAACCCTTCCAGGTCCAGACCTCGGTCCAGCTGAATGACTGGCTCGGATACGCCGGAATTTACTGGGGCTTTCGGCGGAATGTGGAGACGTTTCCCGTGGTCGAGTATCGGTGTTTGGGCATTGAGTATTTCAGAAGTGGCGTGGATGAACCGCCGAAGCTGATGGCCAGCGAATTCGAGTTCCGGCGGGTGGACTTTGACGAGCTTTGCTTTGTGCGTCGGCGACCGATTGCCGAGTTGCCCGTTGATCGTCCCACGGCAGGCGAGATGGTGCTGGAATTGGACGTTCGCGCCGAGGGTGTGCGGGTTCGCTTTGGAACGGAGATTGAGTGGGAACCCATTGATATTCTTGGGCTCACCGATTGGTTGCCACCCGGAGTTACCTCGCTCGGCTTGGTCGGACAGGGACATGACCCCATGTTCCATTCCTTCGCAATTCGCTTCCCTCCTTGAAGGGAATTCACCTGGGGAGGGAAACCGCGGGGTGTCTTCGGATGCCCTGCTAACCGACGCTACTCCAAAAGTGGCATCAGGCTTACATCCTCCGGAGGGGCAACGACTGGCCAGCTACACACCCCCAAAGCGAAACCGCAGGGTGTCTTCGGATGCCCTGCTTGCCGACGCCACTCCAAAAGTGGCCTCCGTCGGACATGCTCCGGCGGGGCCACGACTGGCCAGCTACATACCCCCAAACAAGATTCCTCTCGGGCGGCCGAGCACGACGCCTCTTTCCGAGGGAACGCTCCGAGGCCGCAAGATTCACCCGTTCGCCTCGGAGGCATCGATCGAGTACGAGTACGAATAGGAGTACGAGTACGAGTACGAGCAGGAGTACGAGCAGGAGTACGAGCAGAAGTACGAGCAGAAGTACGAGTAGGAGTACGAGTAGGATGGGCATGATCAACACACGTTCGCGGGGATCATCCCATCAACCGTTGCCCCATGACCTTATGACACGCCGTTTCCGACAACGGCTTCTTCTTCCTCGGCGATTGGGTCTTCGTCCAATGGCGACTGGAATTCTTCGTTGCGGGGATCGATCTCCATGAGAACGGGCGTGGAGAGCGGGGCGACTCCGACACAGTGAGTCTGTTCGACCAGGGGCGGTGGAGGCTGTCGCAGCAACGCTCCGATGGTCAACAGAATCAATACCACCAGGATGACACTCGTAAAATAGAAGAGCCCTGCCGGGCCGAGCAATGTAATGCTCCAGGCTCCACCGACCGGTCCCAGGATGGTACCGAGCCCGAAGCCGAGCAGCAGCGTCGCACTGGCCGGCACGATCTGGGAATGCTCCAGCGCGTCATGGGTCAGGGCGAGACTGACGGCATACAGACTGGAAGTCGAGCCGAAGAAGAGGCCCACGGTCAGGTAAAGCAGCATGGTCGACTGCCCTCCCAGCCACGCGGCGGCCAGCGAGCCAACCAGCCCGGTGATTGCGATCCCGAGGATGACATGGCCGCGAGGCAGGTAGTCCGAGAGCAAACCGACGGGCCACTGAAAGAGCATGGCCGAAAAGATGGCCAGCCCCATGAACAACGAAACATGCTGGACGTCCAAACCCATGCGAAGTGCGTAAACCGGGCCGGCCGCGCTGAAGGCACTGGCGACCACGCCACTGAGCAATGCCGCGAAAAGCCCCAGAGCCTGCAGGCGAAATAGCTCCCGGATGCTCATGCGTCCCGAGTCACCGATTTCCGGTGCGGGCGTCCGGGTCAGCGATAGCGGGATCAAGGAAAGAGCAACGAGGATGGCGGCGATCAAATACAGGGGATGAAGCTGCGGATCACCGGCGTTCAGCAGAAATTGCCCGCTAGCGGAAGCAAGATAGAAAAGAATCATGTAGGTGGCCAGCAAGGTCCCTCGCGTGGCCGAGGTCGCTCGGGAATTAATCCAGCTCTCGGTCACCAGCAGCAACCCCGCGATACAGAAGCCGACGACCAGGCGGAGAGCCATCCAGCCGATCACGGACACGTGCAGAGCATGAATGAGGATGGCCGCCGTGGCCGCCGCCCCGAAGGTGGTAAAGGCGCGGATATGCCCCACTC
>JBJHCD010000518.1:0-4982 GCA_050485845.1 Pirellulaceae bacterium
ATTCCTCGAGGTGGGCACTGTCCGATTGCGGGTAATTCATCTTCAGTGACTTCATCGTTTCCAGGATGACTTGCGAGACCAGCAGACGGGCCGTTCGCTTTCGGTCCGCCGGAATGATGTGCCAAGGAGCCGACTTGGTGCTGGTGGCGCTCAGGCACGCGGCATACGCGGCCTGATATTCATCCCACTGGGCTCGGCTCTCCAAGTCGGCTCGAGTGAACTTCCAATTCTTGTTGGGATCGTCGATTCGGGCAAGCAGGCGTCTTCGTTGTTCCTCCTTCGAGAGATGGAGGAAGAACTTCACCACTCGAGTGCCATTGCGGAACAGGTACTGCTCGAGATTCACGATGTCGTGATAACGCTGCTGCCAGACCTCGGGAGTCGCGGCCAGTTCATCGGGAAGACGTTGCCGAGCGAAGATCTTCGGTTTGACCCGGACGACGAGGACTTCTTCGTAGTACGATCGGTCAAAAATCCCGATCCGCCCCCGTTCGGGGAGCCGCTTATTGGTGCGCCACAAGAAATCGTGGTCCAGTTCCTCGTCACTCGGCGGGCCGAAGGTGAATACCTGGCAGCCCTGTGGATTGACTCCCGACATCACATGCTTAATCGCGCCCCCCTTTCCCGCGGTATCCATTCCTTGAAAGATCAAGAGGAGCGCGTAGCGATTGTGTGCGTAGAGGACGCTCTGCAGATCCGCTATTTCTCCCCGATATTCGGCCAGAAGTTGTCGATAGTGCTTCTTGGATTTGCTGAGCGGTTTGACTCGAGTGGGCCAATCCTGCAGATCGACCGTCGTGTTTTCCGGGACCACATAATCGGTCCAGCGGCAGTCGAGCTTCATTGCGGTGTCTCCTCCAGGCCTCGAAGGGGGTGCCGGGGTCAACACCTTAGTGTACCCGCTAGGAGGTCTCGAGTGGGATCCAAAGTTCCACTCCCCCCACACCGGTCGCCGCATCGAATTGTGCGGTATAGCGTTCGAAGCACGGGGCGCCGGCGATTTTCAGGCCGCACTCCGGTGCCCAGTCCCGCCAAATCCGTTCGATGGTCCGCGGAAGCGAAGAGATGTGGCCCGAGTGAGGGAAGACGGCGTAGCGACGGGGTTCCAATTCAATGGAGGCGAATTCGGATGGGGGTTCCGCGGACGAAGTGATGGCGACACCCGTGAGGTAGTCGAAGGAACAGTCCTCCGACATATTCCAGCAGACGCCGTACGATTCCGCTCCCTGTTGTCCGGGGATGTTCCCAATGTGAGTGGCAAATTGTTGCCATTGACTTGGGATACCGTCGCGAGTTTCCAGCTGATAGCGGACTTTTCGTCCGGCGATTCGCAGTGCGGGTTGGTCCAAAAATCGGGGGCGTTCCAGCCCACAGTGGACGGCGCGCTGACCCGCCTCTTGCTCGCGAAGTTCCGGCGTGAATTCGTCCCCGAAATCTTCCGATTCAAAGATCGGCCGGATTTCGATCGAGACTTCCTCTGGCATCGGATTGGGGCACCGCTTCACCCAGTCCACGGCCTCCTCCAGCGAGCCAACTCGCCAAATCCAAAATCCGGCAATCAGCTCCTTGGTCTCCGTGAATGGGCCATCGGTGACGGTCCGGTCTCGGCCCGAGAAATGGACGCGAGCCCCTTCCGAGCTAGGCTTGAGACCTTCGCCGGCCAGCAGGATTCCGGCCTTCAGAAGCTGTTCATTGAAATTTGCCATCGCGGTCAACAACTCGTTACTGGGAAGCTCCCCGGCTTCGGAACTGGGGGTTGCCTTGATCATGACCATGACCTTCATATTGGGCTCCTCTCTGGTGACTTGTGGTGTATTTCCCGTCCGCTGGGCAGGGGCCTGCCGCCGCGTCCAGGGCTCAGCCTATTGGCCGGCGGACGTTGGCTCTGGCGTGGAGTCGGCTCGGAGGTGACTCGTCTCAAAGATGGGACGAATTTCGACGGTCCCCAGTTTGGCGGGTGGGAGGCGACTGGCGACTTGCATCGCTTCGTCCAAATTCTCCACGTCCAGGACGTAGTAGCCCCCCAACTGCTCCGCGGTTTCCGCGAACGGACCATCCGTCACCAGGGTCTTGCCGTCACGGACTCGAATGCTGGTCGCCGTGGTAACCGAGTGCAAGGGGGCCGAAGCGATCAGTTTTCCTTGGGCCTTCAGTTCCTCGGAAATCGCCATCGATTCTCGCATGCAGTTCTCCCGTTCCTGCTCCGTCCAGCAGCTTTCGGCACCGTAGATCAGTAGTAGGTATTTCATTCTGAACTCCTTGTTTGTGGGGCCAAATTTGTCGGGCCAACTGGATACTGGTCGCCTCCGTCGATTCAGAATCGACACGAAAAACCAAGAATTCGGGCCCGGCAAGAAGCAGGCAGAATGAGAGAAGGTCTTGGTGAGTTCGGGCGGGATTGGGCCGACAGTGACCAGATTGGGCCCGCGCCGCCGCGTCTGGTTCTGCCTCGCTCCCCCATGCAGGTGGTTGGTGGAGCGCGGCGGCTCGGTTGGAAACTTCGAATTGACTCGAGTGTTCTCGCGGTTTTCTGGAGTAGAGCGAGCGCGTACTTCCGCGCTACGGCGAGATGACTTTGGCTTTGGCGCGAAATCTGCGGATTGGCGCGAAATCTGCTTTCGTCCCCCCCACGTCCCAGTCCGTTAATCGCTCTGTCTCGAGAACCAAAGACAATGTGGTGGAATATTCGATTGGCGAACGGCAAGCAGATCCGCTCGGTCTCGGGCCGGAGGCTACGGCGGTGGGTCTTTCGTCGCGAGGCGGCGGGAAGCTACGCCAAGCGGGATGGAGACCGCTGGTATCGGGCGGAGGTTATCCGAGATCGTCTGAAGCGACTTCGCCGGGAGGGGATTTATCTTCGGAGTGACCACCGCATCGTCGGTCCCTTGTCGTCGACTCGTGCCGCCCTGCTCATCCAGACCTCGTCGAATGGCATTACTCACTGGCGCCGAGGAACGGAGGGAGAATGGAAGGAGGCGTTCACCTTCCTTGATTCCCAGAAGCCCTAACAGAACCTAATCCCTGCTCCAATGGTTCGGTCTATTCGCTTGGTTCGGGGGGCATGTCAGGGACCTCTGGTACTTCGGCGAGCGACGGATCGTCGGTCGTCCGTGAGCTAGTCGGTCAACTCAAATGTAAACTCATTCTTCTTCTTGGGTTCAATTTCCGCGACCAACCCGCTGGTTTGTACATGGCTGTACTTCTCGGGGATGAGTGACTTGCGGTTGGCCATGGCCTGAAGGGCTTCGGCTGTTAGCGACGATTCCCAGGCGGCGGGGTCGTCGGCATTGATGGCGGGATCGAGCTTACTGGGGTCAATTTCGTGCTCCAGCGGTTCCAAGGCGGTGACGGCCACCTTGCACGTTCCCGGCATGACGCCGCTGCGGCCTCCTGTCTTCAGTTCAAAACGACCGGCGTCATCCGTGTTGGCGATCGCGGGTGGTCCACCGTCAGGCTGAAAGACCACCGTGGCATTGGGGACCGGACTGCCTTGATAGCTGATGATTCCCGAGGTGGGGGCCAACGGCAACTTGTCCCCTCCGCATCCAGATTGAGATACCACCAAGGCCAGCATGGCAAAGAACGGAAAGGTCAATCGGTACATGAATGTCTCCATGACACGCAGGGAATCAGCTGCTTGCCGGTTGTATATTGGAAGAATAATCAACCCACCGCCATGGCGGTGGGTTGGAATGGTCGACTACGCGGTCAAGACGAGGCCGGGATACTGGTCGAAATAAAGGTCACGCGATGACCAGATTAGTCCAGATTATTGCCAGCTTCCCAAGGCAACGCCCGTGGAGCGTCCACCGAGCACCTGATACGTCACATGGTCGATGGTTTCACTGATGAAGTGGACGCTTCCGTCAACGAGCAGGAAGTTGGCACCCGTGGGATGAAAGGACTTAAAGCCCCACGAGTAGTTGTAGTTCGCCTTCCCGACACATGCGGGGTTGCTGATCTTGGCGGGTGGAGCTTTGTCGCACGTCGTTTGTTCATTGATGGGAGTGACCGTGGAGGCATGCGCATTTCCCATGCCATTGGAGAACCACCAACCGTACGTCGGATGCGAATGGCAATCCGGGCGAACTTCCCCCACGAAGATCACATTCGATGTTCCGTCACGCACATCCTGAAGTCGGATCACGGCTCCCCAGTAACTGAACATGCCCGAAATGCAACGGGAACGGACGCTGCGGCCATAGTCCATTTCGGCAACCGTGCAGCCTGGCAAGTTTTCGGCGAAGCTCAGGAACGGATTGCAAGCGCCCGATGCAGAAGGGGTACGCTGGGCCCCAATCGACCCGGAATAGCTGGCCTGAGCGAAATGCGCAACGGTCTTGAAGGGAGTACTTGTTCCCGATGGTTCGTGACTCGGCCAGGATGAGCTGGGGCACATGGCATAGGGAGCTTGTTTTTCACCCGCCTCATCACCATCGGCGAGGACTTGGCGAGTTACACTACCAATGACACCCCCGTACTCGACGCCCGGCCGCGGACCATCCATGTGCAATTGATCCCATAACGCGGTTTGCTCCATGAAAGGAAGGATTCGCACCTGCCAACCAGCACGAGGTAGTGGATGGTTGGGGCCCGTGGAACCTAAGGGAAAGGCCTTAAACACGTCGTGATAGTTGTGCAAACCCAACCCATATTGCTTGAGATTATTGGTGCATTGCATTCGCCTGGCCGCCTCACGGGCCGCCTGAACAGCAGGCAAAAGCAGACTCACCAAAACTCCGATGATGGCGATGACGACCAAGAGTTCGACCAGAGTGAATCCCTTGGTTCCGGAGCGACGAGACAACGTTGGCGAGTGGACCATGCGCGACGACCTTTCTGAAGGCAAAGAGATCATGACAGAACGTCCCCCGTATCAAGACCGTTCAAGATCTAGAAAGGGAGCGTTGAAATTGGAAGCGTTGCTGAGCGAATTTGGCTAATGATGAAAAGCCGGTGAAGGGAGAGGAAGTGGTTTCAGC